>JAYEGI010000032.1:0-5525 GCA_034659035.1 Methanobacteriota archaeon | reverse complement strand
CTGCACTCTCCGCGGTCGTCTTTCTTGCAAGAAAGTGCAGAATCAGAATAGGACGACCAATCAACATACCTGAGTGGTTACACTTTTCCCATACCTACTCGGAGACTTTTTGATTTGTTCTGGTCGGTTGAAAACACGACGCCAACCCGGCAAATACAAATATGATTAGATGGGTGTAATAAGTAAAATTGGTGTTAATCTGTGGCTAAAATAGTATCAGTCATAGATTAACGCAGATGGACACATATTATCGGTGCAAACTACTTTTCAGATCGATGGTGATCCATTATGGCAGTTGTGGTTGCGTAAGGCAATCCTACATTCCCAGAAAATAATAAAAAGACTCTTCACTCGAGTATTGTGTGGGTTTCCACATATAAACCACGAGACTACATAATATTACACAATATTACACAAGATTAATATAGAAATCTTGAAACTACTCATGGGCACTGTCGAAAAATCTATCGATATATATACTTTCCGCCCACCACGCCACCCATACACATCATAAGTCGCGGTACGGTATCTCTATCTCAAGGAAGTCCCATGCAACCTGCACATGATCAAATACCTCTTCCGCATCCTTCAGGATCGGTGAAGCATCCGCGTATCTCGAACTGATGTGCGTCAGCACCAGTTCCCGCACCCCTGCCTCCTTTGCAAGGAGCGCCGCCTCCCGCGAGGTAGAGTGCATGGTCTCGCGTGCCCAATCGATGAGATCGTGTGCCAGACTGCTGTCATGGATCAGCAGATCAGCACCACGGCTTGCCTCGAGCACCTCATCAGTTGGTCTGGTATCTCCGGTGTAGACGATGCGCCTTCCTGGTCTCGGTCTGCCAAGCACATCCTCGGGATGCACAGTAGTCCCGTCCACGACAACACTCTCACCATGCTGCAATCTTGAAAACAACGGTCCCGGCGGGACTCCGAGTTCGATTGCCCGCTCCCGGTCGAACCGTCCGATTCGCTGGTGCTCAGAGAGTGCGTATCCGATCGAGGGCATAGTATGCTCGGTCCTGATAGCTAGAATATCATACTCGTCCACTTCGACCACATCTCCCGGGAACAGTTCTGTGACCTGCACCTCAAACTTCGGTCTGGTATGTCCGATGCGCGTGAGATACTCGATCTGGTCTTTGGATCGCTCTGGAGCGTATATAAACAACGGGTCAGTCCGCCCCTGGAAGGACATGGTCTGGATCAGCCCCGGGATGCCAAGGATGTGATCGGCGTGGAGGTGGGTGATAAAAATAGATGAGAGTTTCATCATTCCGGTCTTTGCCCGCATCATCTGCTGCTGGGTTCCTTCGCCGCAATCAAAGAGCATTAGCTCGCCTTCACGGTTGACAAGGATTGCGGACGGGTTCCTGTGCGGTGTCGGAAGCGAGCCGCCGGTTCCCAGGAATGTTACACGAAGCATGTATGCTGTATTTCAGTCCGCGGGTATTTAGTTGTTATTATGTGCCCCCTTCATATCCGAGCACGGGCGGGGCGGCGCCTGACAAGTTTTTTTTCTCCCGCCTGTTCCGTGAACCTGCACCCCGCCCCGCCCGCTCAAGCCGAGTCTTTTTAATTTCTTCTGGTAGGTTGAAAAAACATAATGGCAATCTTGCAAACATTGGTACGATTGGAGTGGTGGAATCAGTGAAATCGGTGTTAATCTGTGGCTAAAAGTTTTATTTGCCACAGATTAACATAGATTACGCAGATTACGCAGATTAACGGTGTAACTTACTTTTCAGATCGATGGTGCCCCATTCTGGCAGTTGTGCTTATATAAGACAACCCGGTATAACTATAAAATAATAAAAATTCACCTCAAGCCCGGCAGCACTTACTAAAGCATCTGCCTCAGTTATCGCGGACTCCCCCCTCATCACGGGCGCCCCAGAGCCAGTCGCTGCCCGTTTCGTGTGGTAAACTATTCTTTCTCGAGATGTAACTACTCAGGTACCCGAAAACACTATCATACGACTTCGCTATATCGGCACTGCTTGGCCCGGAACACCGCATGAGTCAAACAGGGTGTTTAACCGCAGAGTGCGCAGAGGGACGCGGAGGGGAAATAAGCGGTTAACTACCCTGCGTTCCTCCGCGCTCTCCGCGGTTATTTTTTCTTGCCAGAAAGTGTAGAATCGCAATCGGGTGACCAATCAACCTACCTGAGTAGTTACCTCGAGATTATGATAACAGTCCTGAGAAAATCTTGGTGTGCAGATGCAATAAAAAATCAAATCAGTTTCTCCGGTATTGGTAATTCGTTGTGGAATGCCTGCAGGTATGATGACCACATCTCCAATATTAACTTCAGTGGGCGGAAGATCGCCTGCTTCTACTGTGCCTTTCCCGGATGTGATAAGATATCGTTCGGTTACGCCTTTGAGATAATGAAGTGCGGTCATTACTCCCGGCTTGACTCGTGCTCGCGCAATAGACAGCATTTCATCGTTTGATGAGTTCCAGGTCTCTGAAATAAAGCATCGCTCCGGTGTAACGAACTCACTCTCAAAATCACATTTTACGACTTCGGTTTTCATGAGAGTCCCCCTTTTTTAGCATTACACTGACCCCACCTTTAAACCTTTGACACCACTCCTGGTTTTGCTGTATAATCCTTTTTCTTGATCCGGTAATAATTTAGCGGATGCTTAATCCTTGCACAGAGCCCATCAGTGCCTGCGCAGTTCCCGTACGTCTTCATCGTATCGCAACCGGGCGCGGTGTATTCGCTTCTTGAGATATGCTCGACCTGATATCTGGTCCGTGTTTCGTCAAAGTCGGGAGATCCGCCGAAGAGATGAATGATCCCGTCCACGTCCATGCCGATATTTAGCAGAAACGACGTGGCAGCAAATCTCGCGGAGTGTGGGAGGTTTGCGCCTGCCTGCAGCAGCGCAATTGCGTGTGCGATGCACGGCGGGAACGCATCCGGCTCGACCGCACCCTCGATCTCAAACTCGGTCTTCCGCGCTCCAAGAGATGTCTTCACATCGGCGATATGCTGTGATAACGCATCGCATATTTCAGGCGGGACTGCAAGCGGAAGATCCTGCTGTATGTGATCGCGGATCGCCTCCTGAAGCAGCCGCCTGAACTCACGTTCGGTGAGCATGACCAAGCCATGACAAAGCCGCCTGTTCACGAGTTTCCATACGGGATCGTGCATACGGTTGGCGTACCTGACATACTCCGCGAAATACATCTCAAACCTCTGATCAGATGGAGTTGGGTGCATCCCAAACTCCTGCCCCATAGCGATCAAGAAATCCCGCGGTTCGGTTCTGAGAGACTCGTGCACGGCTTTTGCCTCTGCAAGAGCGTATCTGCGGATCAAGTAGTCATCATCGATGCAGGATACGATCATCCTGGCGATCGGGTATGAGAGCAGTTCGAGTTCGGGCGGGATTTCGGTATTACTCTTAATCCCGCCCTCAATCGCCTGGATCACCCGGTCCATGCCGCGACGGCGGGCGCGAGCGTAAGCGCGCTTCTCGAGGAGATCCGGGATCGGAATTCCGAGACTCCTGACATAGGATGTGGCGCCTGATGTGAACGGGTATGTGGTAAGGTGGGGATCTGGGCTCATATTCGGTATGGTAACTACTCAGGTATGCTGACGAGTCTCCTGATTGTGATTCTGTGCTTTCTGCCAATAAAAATAACCGCAGAGTAAGCGCAGAGGAACGCAAGAGTTTTTACCCCCCTCCGCGTTCCTCTGCGCACTCTGCGGTTAAATTCCCGGTTTGGTTTCAGTATGTCCCGGGTCAGGTAGTGCCAGTATGGGTGAAGTCTCATAATAGTGTTTTGGGTGCCTCGGTAGTTACTTGGTGAGTCTCTATTAGTGGTTGTGTGGATGTAAAATGACCTGTAACTCGATCGTTCTGGCTGCTGGTTGCTAGATCATAATAGCGCCTGGGCGAGGTACCGCTGCCATTACCGTCGGGGTCGGCTTTCTTGGTCGTGGGCAATCTCGAACCGTCGCCCTCAAGCAGAACATACCAAATAACAAGTCTTATTTTTGGGGTGGGATGTATTAAGGTTCAAGAGGCAGGCTAACCGCCTCCACGCCCCCCTCTACGAACTCCGCCGCCTCGAACTCACGCGTCAGGCAATCGTGCCTCATTGTTCGCTGTCCACCGCCTGCATGATCATGAGCGCATCGAGCGATGTGATGCTGCCATCGCCGCTCACATCCAGGCGTGGGTCGTATCCGCGGCTGCCCGCTGCGATCTGAAGCGCTATACATGCGTCTGTCGTGCTGGCTTCAATGCTGCCTATCTTCACACTGTAGTGATCAGCACCGCCCCAATTTCCGGTATTGTCCTTTGCTCTGAGATGGAAGTACCAGATGCCGTCTGCCACATCTGTGTATGATCCTGAGTTTCCTGTAGTCTTGCATGTTGTATCCGGCGTTGTGGTGGCTGATTGGTCGAAGATGTAGCTGTAACAATCGATTCCTGAAGTGTCGGATGGAGCGGTCCAGCTGAATGACGGATCGTTAGTAGTGTACCATTCGTCCTCATCCGGATGCGTAGGTGACGATATCACTGGTGCAGACGGATCTGCTACATCTACCCAAACCGCATACTCGTCACTCTCGCCCGTATTCGTGGCAGTATCATTGATCCTGAATTTGATCATATTCTGCGTCCCGGAATCCCGGTTGAACGGCACAGAGCCGGCGGTTATCGTCTGGTATGACGTGGTGCCGTCGCTTCCGGTGCAGCTTGTAGAGAGCCAGCCGCTCCATGATGAGCCACCGTCGTTTGAGTACTTGTAACAAGCGGTTGAGACATCCAAGCCTGCTGTGTTATCCTTCGCCCTGATCGTGCAGTCAGGTGTCTGGTCTGCGACCCAGTCGGTTGGAGTGAAGTCTTGCCAGTGGTGCGGAGCAACGTTATCGACTATGAACGATCCATCGGTAGCATCACTCGATGAAGCACCAAGGTTATCGGTTGCATACACCCTTAGCCATACGCTGTCATCCTCATCGATCTCTTGCGTGGTGTTCCAGTCTACGTACCGAGACTCCTCTTCGCCACAGGTTGAGTATCCGTCACTTTTGAGCGAGAGACCCCACTCGGTCGGGAGATCAAGGATGTGCCACTCGATACTATCCCGTGAAACCCAGATCTCAAGCTTCGGAACATCGCCGTCTTCATCGGTGGTATATGTCAGGGTGTGGATTGTGCCAAAGTAGACCTTACCTGGCACAGGGTTGGTGACAACAACACCCGGGGGGCGGTTGTAGTTTATGTTGTTCTGGAAGATCGCACTGTTTGCTCTCGGTTTATCATGACCAAGCTCACACCATGAGTCATAGAAGTCACTGAAGTTGTCTTCGTTCCCGGTTTGATCTTGTTCCTCTAAAACATGCCAGATGTTGCCGAACCCATCCGTGAGTCTATCGTACATCTCGTCATGATCATCGTATATATCCCAGAGTGCAGCAGCAATGTTGCCTTCGCATGAGTCGCCATCAGGGAAGTTCAATTTGCCGTTTCTGGTCTCGAGGTTGGCTG
>JAYEGI010000031.1:0-5540 GCA_034659035.1 Methanobacteriota archaeon | reverse complement strand
ATGGATGACGACCTGCGGAATGTCAGTTTGATCTTCTATAATATACTTTAGATGTATAATGTTGGAAAAGGTTCGAATAATACAAATTCAGATAATTTAAAATGAAGGTATCTCAAAATAACCTAATTTATATCACAGGTCCGCAAAACCCTCACAGACTCCACCGATCATCGATCGGGAACATCTCATTGATCCGGATCAGGGTCTTTTTGTCGTGGATGATCCGGTATATCCTCGAGAGTACCATACAGTCCTTGCCAAATGCGCTGTTCTCTAGATTCAGAACTCTGATATCCATAATCTCCCGCCTCGACTCGAGGTTATGGTTCTGCATGATGCGCCCGATCGGGATGTCTGCGCGCATCAAGTCCTCTTCCATGCCCTCTGGCATCTGCCCGATCGGGGCTAATGATCGGGCATAGACATACGCCACACCTCCGGCACGGAGTATGACCGTGCGCTCATTAACCTGCTCGCCCGCCGGTATGTCAAGCAGTCTGGCGATCTCGTCATCTGCGCTGGTGATGTGCTGCTGCTCTGTCTCAACACTGACACGCTTCTTCGTCATCAGTTCGAGCAGGTGGGTAACCGAGCCGTCGGTGCCTGCGCAGATTCGAAGGCAGGTCGGAAGATCGAGCTTGTATAAGCGGTCGGTGATGTCCATTATGTCCTCACGTCGTT
Organism: Methanobacteriota archaeon; assembly: GCA_034659035.1. Taxonomy (GTDB): domain Archaea; phylum Halobacteriota; class Methanosarcinia; order Methanosarcinales; family Methanogasteraceae; genus Methanogaster_A. The sequence continues at coordinate 4,859 of JAYEGI010000031.1, read as the reverse complement.
TCCTCTGCTCCCTCTACAAAGATAGTCTGCGAGGGGTACGCGATCTCGACATCCAGTTCTTCGAGCAGTTGCATGATCTGGAGGTTGAACTGCTCACGAACCGCGAGAAAATCACCCCATACTGTCGTCTTTGTGAAGCAGTAGATAAAGATATCAAGCGAATACGCGCCGAATTCGGTGAAATGAACCATGTAGAAGTTATGATCGAAACGGGAATTTTCTTTTATGAGCTCTTTGATCCCCTCTACCACCTCTTCCATCTGTTTCCTGCTCGTTTTATAAGAGACCCCGAGATTGAATTTTATCCTCCGTTTCTTCATCCTGGTGAAGTTCACAATCTCGGATTTGATGAACCTGCTATTTGGCACGGTCACAAGTGCCTGATCGAACCTGCGTATCCGTGTGGACCGGAGTCCCACATCCTCAACAGTCCCCTCCACGCCATTGACCCGTATCCAGTCTCCGATATGAAACGACCGATCCGAGAAGACCGTGACCGATCCGAAGATGTTGCTTACGGTGTCCTGCGCTGCCAGGGCAAGTGCAAGCCCGCCGATGCCAAGACCAGCCAGGAGTGATGTGACATTCCCGCCGAGATTCTGTATCAGGAAGAGGATTGTAAGCGTCACCACAACGACTTTGAGACTCTTGATAACAAGCGGCACCAGTTGCTCATCGAGTTTCGTCTCGGTCTTCATTGTTACCTGATACATGTAATGGGCAACGATGTCGATCAGGTTGAGCAAGAGCAGGAGCGCAACGAATGTGAATGTGAGCGTGAAGAAAAAGTAATGTGCCCATGCGATATCAAAGATTCCAATCTGCTCTGGCAGATGCAGCGAAGCTACGGCAACATAGATGCCACAGACCACGACAAGGTAACCGAGAGGAGATTTGAATGCGGCTACAAGCATATCATCGATCTTGGTCCCTGTCTTTTTGGCAAGTTCCATCAGTTTCTTCTCGAAGAGGTACAGTGTGAGTTTGCGCAAGACAAGGGTTAAAAATATAGTTAAGAAGAACATGATCAGCTCGGCTGTTGAGATACTGAGAGAATACTGATCGAACATGTTCTTGATGTCTTCAAGCATGGTAACCCCTCTGTTGTTGATATATTATGAAATTTTTCATAGGTCTGTGAGTATGATCACATTCCCCCTACCCTTTTTCACCTTCTTGACCAATCCCCGATCCTCGAGATCGGTTATCATCAGACTCGCCTTCGCTTCCGAGCAATTGAGCCGCAGCCGCAGGTCTTTCTGTGCGATCCTACCGTCACGCTCCCTGATGATTAAGAGCACCTCCTGCAGATCAGAAGGGATCGCTGATTCTGCACCCTCCGGTTCTAACTCACCCCGATCCCCCGGTTCTTCCGGCACTTCCGGTTCCGGCTCCAGTGGTTTGTATCCATAATCTTCCTTCCCGTCCGTCCAATCCGTTCCACCTTTTCCGTTGCCCTTTTTACCCCTATTCCACAAAAACAGGGCAGATATGATTGCCAGAACCAAGAGGATACCGGTTGTATAGAGTATCATCGTAGAGTCCTCTTCATCCTCGTGGAGTTCTTCGTAATCGAAGAGATCCTCGCTTAAATTTATATCCTCACGCAGGTACGCTTCCTCAATCGGCGGGAACATCAGGAGATCGAGCACAAAGTCCCCATCCCCGACGATCGTGATATTTTCTTCGGCACAATACTCGAGCAGATTGCCCCTGTAATATTCGGCACGGATCGCGTACGATCCTTCCGAAAGATCGAATGTGTAACTGCCATAAGGTGCCACCAGCTTCTGCGGCGGCGTTGAATTCACCAGAACGACCGTGTTCTCGAGTGCTTCGAACGTAGACCACTCATACGTGGTTCCGTGCACCGCAGCAGCGGATGCCGATGGTGCACAGACCACGAATATTGCGATAAGTAGTAGGCATCTTCGAAGCATCAGAACGTGGCAAGTTTCCCTTCCGCGACCAGTCTGGTGATATCTGTTATATCCGCAAGCGACCTATCGATGATCGCCTCAATCTCCCGATGCAGCGCACTCATGTCAGCGCCCTCTGCAGGGACGATTCCGGCATCGGCAACAAGCGGCTGGTCGATCGGCTTGCCGATCTCAGATAGCATGCGGATGTGGATCTCCTCGACCCCATCCACGGTCTCTGCCACCTCGGATGCGATCTTGTTGGCGAGCAGGTTGTATATCTTCCCGACATGGTTGACCGGGTTCTTGCCGCTCGTCGCCTCCATGCTCATTGGCCTGTACGGCGTTATCAAGCCGTTGCACCGGTTGCCACGCCCGACAGACCCGTCATCCCCCATCTCTGCAGAGGTTCCGGTCACGGTCAGGAAGAGCGATTCATTTTTGAGGTCGTCTGCGACGTTGATCATGACCTCGATGTCACGATCTGTGTATTCGGATGCCATTTCTCTGATGCGATCACGCAAATCATCTGTTACGCTGATATAATGCTCCAGATCGTCGAGGTGGCGCCCGACCATTGCGCAGGCAACAACGAGCGTGATCTTGTCCTTTTCACGAAGCCCCATGATCTTGGTATCCTCCCCGATCGCAGGGATCTTCTTTCTGAGATTCATCAGCTCCTGTTCGGCATGGTATGTGACCTGCTCGGTCTCTGACAGCGGCGCAAACCCAACGCCGAAGGACGTGTCGTTCGCACCCGGAATCGTTCGGTTGAAGACATCTCTCAGATCGGACGAGCCCTCCCCGAGTTTGCAGTCAAGGATGATATCGTGCTCCACATTTAGATTCAGGATGTTCTCCTTGAGATAGTCCCGGGCTGCCTGCAGTGCTATGGTATCGGTCGGGATGTTTATGCCATCGAACTCCTTTGTGGCTCTTCCTACCAGTAATATGTAAATCGGTGAAATGACTTCTCCGCCACCAAACGCTGGGTAGGATCTGCCAGCCACGATCTGCGTCTCATCGGTGTTGTGGTGCAGCACTGTCCCAAAGCGGTCTATGTACTCGGCGCAGAGTGCCTGACTGACCGCTTCCGCAAGTCCGTCTGCGATGCTGTCCGGATGTCCGATGCCCTTGCGCTCGACAAGTTCGATCTCCTGCTTCTCAATCGGAGTCTGCTTGAGCGGTTCCACCTTGATATTTCGTGTCATTGGAAGTACCTCTTTGATGAAGTATATCTGTGCCGATGATATAAGATATTGGTTCTGGTTGGCTATATGACCCCTGGAAGAGTTGATATGTCCCGCATGATAACATACATACACGGTGATCAAGATCGAACTGCGGGCGGACACGTCCTTGAATTTACTGTCAAAGACGCTGGACTGTCTCCGGATTATACCTCAGAACTTTACACCCTCTTCCCCAACACTGAGGAGTTTAACAATCTTGATCTGGCAAAGAGTAGAAAAGAGGAACTGGAAAAGGCTGAGACATGATTTTTTTGGGATTTTCTCAAGCGTTCTCTTGCGCCCTTCATACCTGCCAGAACGTGAGTACCAGTTCTGTCATCTGGAAATTGGGTAGTTGGTAGTGGACTACCTAACAGTCAAAAGCCGATTGTAACTGTGGAGCCGAGGACGTGATTTCACCGGAAAGATGCAGTCCCGCGAACCCTCTTCGCAATGATATAGGTCTCCGCGCTTGCCTTGCGTGACGCCTCAGGCGAGTGGGCACGCACATTCTTAAAGACCGCCCGCACCTTCCCCAGGTAATCAGCGAAGAGATCGCCATGAAACGCCTTGACAACGAAATGTCCGCCCGGCTTTAAGGTCTGCTCTGCGCACGATAGTGCTTTTTCGGTCAGATCGATCGATCGCGCATGATCATAACTCCAGTCGCCTGAAAGATTGGGTGAGGCATCGCAGAGTACGACATTCGCCTCTTTGACCAGTTCCTTGATCCTGTCGACCGTACCCTCTTCCGTAATATCGCCGACGATGGTGATCACACCCTCGATCTCGCGGATCGGCTGGATGTCAACGCCTACGACCGTACCATCGGCTCCGACGAGTTCCCGCGCCATCTGGAGCCAGCCGCCAGGAGCAGCACCCAGATCGACGATATTATCCCCCCGCCGGATGACATGGAACCGTGAGTTGATCTGCTTCAGCTTGTACGCTGCTCTCGACCGGTAGCCCTCCTTCCTTGCCAGCCTGTAGAAATGATCATGCTGATTGCGTGCCATTGTTAAATCATCGGCGGGTATGCCACATAACATGAACGAATATATGGACATCATACCCACTTCAAAAAGTATGGTAAAACTGGCATAATCGAAAACTCCAGTAAAAACGTTCTGATTGGACTACCTCTCTTGCCCCCGATGGCTACGACCCGGTCACCTAGATGAGAGGGACATTCAACTGGACCGATTACACGGCAGAGGCTGATATCGCATTTATGGATCCAGGAACCGACGGATCGACTGCTTATGCATATATTCTTGGCATGGATTGTATAATTATAATTAATGATGACCCTTACGGCGGTGCGTATATAGCGGGCGTAGGCATAGAGAATGATGGGGGGGGTGGACTGGAAAGCTATTCGTCTTTCAGTTATACGATGCGAGTGGCGACCTTGTGGTCCCACCGGACGAACTGATGTGCTTGGGCAGAAAGCTACTACCTTCCGGTATCGTGGTATTTACCATGCAGGGACCGTCATGCTATAGCATGAAAAGTTCTTATGCGAGAACGTATAGTGGAAACGAGGAATTGAAAAATGGCAGAATCTAAAAAGATAATCGAGAAGATATGGTGGGCGATACCACTGGTGGTTGTCGTTTTGTTTATCACTATAAGGAGAACTTTTTGGGAGATTACACATTTCAATCGTCCTCTCTATTCATTTGTCGGTCTTTATGAGAAAAACACA
>JAYEGI010000030.1:0-5555 GCA_034659035.1 Methanobacteriota archaeon | reverse complement strand
GCCATTCTCGCGCATATCAGAATCGATCTGCTTTGCAACTCTTCCCTGATAGAACTCTTCCACGCCCTTCTCTGCGAGTATTCTCAAGAGTCTGGCAAGATCGGGCTGGCAGAACGTATCTCCGGGGAGATAAGGTTCACCATTTTTCAGGAAGTACCTCTTACCTGACCCTGACTCGACCTTATCGAAGTTTTCAAGTTCCCGTTTCTGGAGGCGGTGCTGGAGTGGGGTGATCGCATATCCATCCTCTGCAAGACGGATTGCCGGTTCAAGGATTTGTTCCCACTGGAGTGTTCCATAGTTTTTGTTGACGTACCAGAGGGTTGCAAGAGTGCTTGGCACCGTTGCTGCGCGATAGCCGTGAGAGCGGTCGTCCTTATAGATTGCGCCGATATAGGCAAGCGAGGGCGCCCTTGATGATCCGTCGATTGCAAGCACCTTGCCGTTCTCTGAAGTGATGAGCATCATCGTCTGTCCACCGATGCCGCTGCTCTGCGGCTCGCAGACCCCAAGCGCCATGGCAGCTGCACATGCAGCGTCTACGGCATTACCGCCCGCCATCAGCATCCGGACGCCTGCCTGTGTGGCATCAGGAAACGCTGTTGCAACCATCCCGTTCTCTGCTTCTGCGCACTTGCAGTCGCGGGTGGGCTGAAAACTCGATTCGATCTTCTTAAAGTCCATTATTACTACTTCCCCGGTCTCAGGTCATTCATGAACAGTGCAAGTAGCGCAGCCCTGTCAAGGAGGCTGTGCCGCAGTATATATTCCTCATAGTCGTGCGGAGCATCCCCGATAGGTCCCAGACCATCGATTCTTGCCCTGTCCTGATGTACAGCACATATACCAGACGAGCTCCACCTGTGCTCTTCGATCGTCCTGATGTCAAGCCGGTTGCTGATGACCCTAACCCGCTGGTATAGATTCTCGGTCTCCGGGTTGCGCATCATCGGGGGGCGGCAGATACCACCTTCGATCTGGAAACGATTTTTCCTGCTGTTCATCTTCTTTACGAGGCTGTGTATCTTCCGGTCGAGCGCATCTCCCTGCTCCTGATTGTCAAACCGCACACTGAGTTGCGCTTCGCAGTTTGCATGCAGGATTGTGATGCCCGATCTCATCTTCACTTTTCGCGGAATTACGACCGCGCCACCGGCTTCGCTGGAGAGTTTTGTCAGACTGGCAAGCAGCCGGCTAAACGATGCGGTTGCTCTTGCAACGTCCCCCGCATTCTCCGCATCCAGAAGATTCATCTGGCAGTTGTACACCGCTGCACCGGAACGGGAGGTTATGACGGTTCCGTCAAGGGATGCGCCGCTTAATCCCAGCACAACCCCTGCCCTCTGCAGGATCTCCTGTATATGGTTTCTTGTGACCCTTCCATACCGGGTATTGTCTGTTGTGAGCAAGATCCCGACCCTCATCTTACGCAGGAGGCGGGCGAACCGTAACGCTCGTAATGCCGCAACCATCACAGCCAGTCCGCCATTGCAGTCCCACACAGCGGTTCCATAGAGCTTCTGTTCGGTTTTACGGTAGCGGATCTGCCTTGTAAACGGAGTGGAATTATCCAGATGGCTTAGAAGCAAGACATCGTACTCGTTATCAGGCGAATTACTGAATAACAGGATATTTCCAATTTCCACCATCGGGATAACCTGATGCGAGAACCCGAGAGGACTCAACTGCTGCCACACGAGCGTACCCAGTGCATTGACACCATCTACGTTTCGCACATATGAATTGATATTCACCATCTTCTCGAGCAGTCTTTCGGTATTCTCCTGTTTCGTCCTCAAAAACCCGCGGATACGAATCGGTAGTGGCAATTTGTCTCTGCCAGAATCTGTCATCCCTTCCCCGGGCAGCATATTTTCAGAAAAATATCTGACTGCCGCAATATCCACCATCCTGTTCGCCAGTCTGGTATAGTCATAGCCGGCAACTTTTGCAGCATGGACATAAGAACCTGTGACACCGAGACTCGCCATCGAATTGATCTCGAGGAGATAGATGTTTTCATCCCCATCCATGCGAATGTCCACACGCGCAAAATCCCGAAGTCCGAGGGCGCGGAAAGCATCCTTACTCATCCGGACCATCTCTCCTGCCAGTTCCGGAGATATCTCTGCAGGACATATCTTCTCTCTGGGTTTCTGTTTCTTGTCATCCACAGTCTGGATCGCATCCGGATCGTCTTCGAGATCGATCTCCAGGACCGGAAACGCCTCGGGTTCGCCGTTACCGAGCAGTCCCACACAGAACTCCCTGCCGCGGATGAACTGCTCCACAAGCGCCTGCTGTTTGAATTCAGAGACCACAAACCTCACAGCCTCGCGCAGATCCGCTTCATTCGCAACGACCCTGATACCATACGAGACCGCCTCCATCTTCGGCTTCACGATGACCGGATACTCGATGTCACTTATATCCACATCCCCTGCCGAATAGACCCAGAAGTCAGGAGTCGGGATTCTGTGTTTCTGCATGATTATCTTGGTAATCACCTTGTCAAGGGCAAGCGAGTGTCCTTCAGGTCCTGATCCCACATACGGGATTCCAAGCATCTCAAGCATTGCCGGAAGATGTGTATAACGGCTCTCACCCTGGATGCCATACGCCATGTTAAACACCATACCCATCCGCTCGCCTTCGATCACTCTGGGCATGAACTCTTTTAATCTCTCGACAACATACATATCCCCCTCAGCGATCCTGACATTGTGCCCGCCCTTTTCGAGGGCGTCAGCCACTTTCTTAACAGTCTCGGGGTTATATTTCTCCTTGTTCTGCATTCCAAACCGATTGATTACACCAGTCAAATCCTTATTATAGATTATAGCTACTTTCGTATGGCTCTTCCTCCGTTGATGAAGTATATATGGAATCCCTATTCAAAGATTCGGCTATATCCTGCAAACGAGATTATCATATAAATCCCGTCCGGAACCGATAGAATCTATGCAAACCAGTTGCAGGATGCAGATAATCCGGCATAATGTGCCGCGATTGTGAAGATAAAGACGGCAGCGAGCAGTATCCGTACCCTCATCAGTCTGACAATCATTAAATGGTTGGGTACATAAGTAGATAGGTAAGCTATGATGCAGTAAGCAGGAATCGCATAAGGGTTTGCAAAGGAAGCGAGACTTTGATGAGCAGTGATCTGATCCACGAACTCAAGAGAAAGGCAGTACACCTGACCTCAATCATAATAGTGCTGGCGTATCTCACATTCGGGCGGCAAACGATACTGTTGCTGCTAACTGTATATTTAATTGCGATACTCGAGATCGAGTACTTCAGAATCGAGTGGGGAAAGAAGCTGCCCCTTGTTCACAGTCTTTTACGGGAAAAGGAGGCTGATAGACTTGGCGGTCACGTATTCTTTGTGATGGGGTGTATCATTGCGATTTCAGTCTTCCCGGAAGAGATCGCGTCGGCTGCAATACTCATGACTACTTTTGGGGATGCGTCGGCTGCAATTTTCGGAAAAGCTTTCGGCAGAACATGGATCCCTGGATTAACGAACAGGGCGGTCGAGGGATGTGCTGCCGAGTTCATAGTGGACGTGGTCATTGGAGCGATCCTTCTGTCAAACTGGCTTGTGGTTCTTGTCATGGCGGGTACTGCAACCGTCGTCGAGACACTGGCTAACAAGATGGATGATAACCTCTTAATTCCCCTCTTTTCAGGGTTTAATGGCAACCTCGTCCTTCTGGCATCGGTATACTTCAATTTATGAGCTGAACACAGACCTCATTTCAGAGTATCCAGCCCAAAAACGCCTGCCAGTTCGATACCTTTCTCTCCGATCTCTGACAAACACGATTCAATCGTCGAAATCTGCATATACTTTTCAGACCTTGCACCACTGTCGAATTCGATCTTTATCACGAGTTCATCCTTTGCTGCCCCGTGTGCTATACATTCGGATGCAATCTTACCGTATTTTGCGAATACGACCTTCAGACCCTCAAAGATTATGGACTCTTCAATTACATCCACGCCATCAAACGCCATCGTCTTCAGCACCGAAACCCTGCGTTCGAGGGAATCCCTCACACATCGTATAACCTCATGCATGAGATAGGTGACCTCTGCGCTATCGATCTCCTTCAGGATCGATTCATCCTTTGTCGTGTTGATCGGCTCCGCTTGCCCATACACTATCGAGTAATTATTGGTATCGTGCTGCATCTCAATGCGCACCGCCTTTTCGCCCTTCCGGTCTTTAAATTCTGTGATTATATGTTCGTCTGTGTATTCAACACTAACCATATGGTGGTTCGAGATATCCCGCATCTTCAACACATCTTCTTTCCGGAATAACCCTGCCCTTTCTGGTATCGGTATGGAGAATACGCCAACCAACTGTTTAACAAGCACGGGCTCCTTAAACTCCAGTTCATAAACAAACGATAGCCCATCCACCTCCGCTTCAAATACGCCGCGCAGTGCGCCTCCACCCTCTGATGCCAGCGAATACCTCTGACTGGTATCATACACACCTGATTCGAGAAACGGGGCGAGTATCTTGCGCATCTCTCCTGAGTTGTAATCGACCTTTCCGGTCAGGTCACTAAACGACGCATCGAAATCCGACTCTATCTCTGCCCTCTGCTGATCCGCACAGGAGGTGCATGCCTCTGAGGTTGCGTTTTTACAGATCTTCATCTCGGAAGTTGCATCATCTGCGATTATCTCGCCGAGTTGCACCCCGACATCACGCTCGAATGCATCGAGCCGAGCAACTTTCCGATCTCTGGCATGGCGTTCGCTCTCGATCTCTTTATTAGCCGAGATGATTCCGTTTTCAAGGGGGTACACCGCCACGGTCAACTTTAGCAGATCCGTAAGATCGAGAATAAAATCGCGCTCTGCCGGGAGTTCTACAGAATCTTGGTACAGGTATTTCATGGTCGCATCTCTTGAACAGTTCAGCATTAATTCTTGGTCTATATCATATATATTTACCCATCACCAATACGAATGGTTTATCCGGGCAATCCGCACACCAGCTCCTTTCCGATTTTGATCGATGTGATCTCGAAACAGTGCCGAGGTTTGTCTGATTGCAGGTAATGTTCAGTGCCTTCGTGATCATAGACTGATGACCCGCTCACCCTTGCAGATACTCAAATCAAGGAACAACCCAGAAGCAACATGCAACTCGACCATCTCGGTTCTATGACACCGTCTGAAAATCAAGTAATTTACCACCGCGGAGGACGCAGAGTTTCGAGACTGTTTTCAACCTTCTGCGCGGCTCTGCGGTAGAATATAGGAGCATGGCGATTTCACTGAAAAAAATCGACAGTACTGATTCCATGTATCAGTTCGGACTCATCGGAACCAGATTACCCGACCGCCATGAATTTTTCGTTCAGTTCTTCCACAAAATCGTCAAATCTATCCGGTGATAGCATTATATCCTGAATTTCGGTGAATCGAAATAGACTTACCTTTTACCATCACGGAGTATCGTTGTTTTGTGGGGCATGGTGGTTCAATAATTGAGATGAATTAGATGGATATCCATACCGTTGGATATG
>JAYEGI010000029.1:0-5595 GCA_034659035.1 Methanobacteriota archaeon | reverse complement strand
ACGAATTTATAAAAGTTCTCTTTGACGTAGAACACGCTGCAAGATATGAACGAATAAAAGAGTTTCTCAAACCCGTAGCGAATGTTCTGCCAGAGAGCTACTCCGGAATTCCAATACCAAAGGACATTTTCTTAAAGTTATTCAAAGAAAAAGAGGTGGAAGATGCTTTTGTGTATATAGAAACAGTTCTCAGAGCTTTTTACAAAAATGATTACCCTCCTGTGCTGGTGATTGACGAGTTGCAGGTGATAGGTGACCTGAAAGTGGACGATTTGCTGATTTACAAACTCTTTAATTTCTTTGTACGGTTGACAAAGGAGTTGCATTTAGCGCACGTATTCGTGGCAACATCCGACTCGCTTTTCATGGAGGGTGTTTACAGTGAGGCAATGCTCGAAGGCAGGTGCAGGTATCTGCTGGTGGATGATTTTGATTATGAGACGACGACCGCGTTTCTTAAGATGCATGGTTTCACTTATGATGAGAATGTGATTGCGTGGGAGTACTGTGGTGGCAAGCCGGTATATCTAATCGAACTTATGAACTACGAAAACCGGGAAGAGAAAGCGAGTGAGATGCTTGTACTCAGAACTGGCGAGATCGAAACGATACTCAAAAGGATCAATGAGCTGGGCGGCGAGATAATAATAGAAGATACTAAATACAGTGTAAGTTATGAGAAATTGGTTGAATCATTGAAGAAGTTTATTGATCGTGAAACTATCGATATGAACGAAGTGGATGAGATATCCAAGGCATTTCTGGTCAAGAAGAACATACTCTTCGTTGACCCGCTCAGGAAGATGATACTGCCGCAGTCGAGACTGGAGTTGCTTGCGATACGAGAGGTAATTCGCTGATGCGTAGAATCGGGATCGCTGTCCGGGTGTCACTTGTGATCGCACTTGCGGGGCTGTTGGCAGTTATCTATGGAGGAAAAGAAGATGAGAAGAATCGCATTTCATGACCGCGAGAAGGAGATAAAAGAGATACGAGCGATACTGGACGCAGAGCCGTCTCTGATCACCTTCGTCTACGGACCAATCAACAGCGGCAAGACTGCACTGATCCGCCACTTAATCGAACAACTTCCGGAAGAGTATACCGTCTTCTACATAAACTTAAGGACCAAATTCTTATCGAGTTATGATGATTTCATCGAGTCACTCTTTGAGATGGAGATGGAGACTGATAAGACACTCCAGAAAAGAAAGGAGACGCTTGCGGAGCTGGTTTCATCTGCTACGAAAGTTGCCGGGATACCGATAAACAAAGAGTTTCTGGATTATGTGTTCAAGGACAATAAGCCGAAGAATGCTTTTTCGTACATAATCAAACTCTTTCTGGAAGTGAAGGCAACAGGTAAGCAACCAGTGTTGATTCTGGACGAATTGCAGAAGATTGGGGATGTGAACGTGAACGGTTCGCTCATCTACGAACTCTTCAACTTTTTCGTAGACCTGACAAAGGAATTGCACTTGTGCCATGTCTTTGCTGTCACATCGGATTCGCTCTTCATAGAGCAGGTTTATAGTGAGGCAATGCTGCAGGGGCACAGCCGGCACCTGCTGGTCGATGACTTTAATGAGGTTGCAACGATGGATTTTCTGGACAGTTATAACTTTAGCGATAAAGAAAAGACTGTTGCATGGGAATACTGCGGTGGAAATCCGATATATCTGGTTGAACTCGTGAATTGTGAGAACAGGGAAGAAAAAGTTAAAGAGATGCTTGTGCTCAGAACTGGCGAGATAAATCAGCGAATAAAAGGCTTAAAGATTATGAACAAGAAGATTTTGTTCGAAGACGAGGAAATAGAATTAAAATATGTAAATATAATAAGAATTCTTGATGAATTTTCGGATGAAGAATCTTATGTTTACGAAATGATTACCCCGGAAATCACATACCTCGTCAGGGAGAACATTCTCTTCGTTGATTATGTCAGAAGAATCGTCAAGCCGCAGTCGAGACTGAATTTACTTGCGATACGAGAACTGATTGAGGATATGTGATCAAAAATGGATAAACCGGACGTAGTTACAGGGCTCTCGGTCCTCACCGATTCTTCCCCGCGGTCCAGACTATATCACAATATCATCAGATAATCACGCCATAACCCGCACAAACTCGTCCTCCTTCCCAAGCGGCATCGTCGCATCGACGCCAATCTTCGTAGTCGTGCCATCCGGCGCAGAGATCGGATCGAGTGAACTGCCGCGCACATTCGTGATCATCAGCACGTCCCGGTCACCAAGCACCCTTGTTGCGATCGCAAACTCGACATCACGAGGATCATAGATGTTGATGTCAGGATCGACCACCACCACGTTCTTGAGGCTCGGATGCGCTGCAAACGCTGCAAGCATCGCATTCTTCGCGTCGCCCTCGGTCTGCTTCTTAATCTGCACCACCGCATCGAAATAGCAGCACCCGCCCTCTGTCAGCACGACATTTCTTGCGTCGGAAACTCCGTTTACCGCGCTTAATATTTTTGGCTCATACGGAACCCCCATCAGTAGTTTATGCTCGCCGCCCGAGGGTATAATCGCATGGTATATCGGATCCGCACGGTGGATTGTCCCTGTTAAGTGAATCACTGGCTCGCTTCGCACCCGGTCATACGTCCCTGTGATGTCAACAAACGGACCTTCGTCCGCAGTCTCTTCTCCGATGTACCCCTCAAGCACGATCTCGCAGTGCGGCACCCGGATACCGTTGTCGCACTCGAAGACTTCAAGCGGTTCTCCGAGGAGCGCGGATGCGTAACGAAACTCTGTGCCATCTGGTACGCGTGTGCATATTGCGAAGAGGACTGCAGGATCAAGTCCGATCGCTATTGCGACAGGAAGCTTCTCTCCGCGCTCCAGTGCCTTCTTGCGCATAAGGTAAGTGTGTCGCGGTGCAACAAGGCGCGTTGCGAGTTTATCTTTCCCGATAACCATCATCCTGTGTATAGATGCATTCATTACACCATCCATCTCGGTCACGAGGACGCCTGCTGTTATATATGGGGCAGGATCGTTCTTGAAGTGGGTGAAAACAGGCAGTTTTGACAGATCCGGCTTGCTCCTGACCTCTTTTGTTGGGGAGTCTACAACGAGTCTTGTCGCTCCATCTGGTTCGACGGATGCGAGATGTCTCGCCATGTCTTCCCTGTTAATCCCGAGTGCCCTGCAGAGTGTAACTCTTGATGAGAGGAGATTTACGGCGACACGGCAACCGCTGATGCTGTGGAAGAGGTGCGGTTTCTCGTTTCCCGCGATCATTGTGGCATCATATTCCGGGGATACTGGATCCTGAACCTCGATTAAGTTGCCGTCGATCTTCAACTGGTCTATAAAACTTCTGAAAGACATTGTTCCACCTGATGCTTGGTTAGTATGGTGTATGTGGTGATAATCCTTTCTACAGCATCCGAACTTCAGGAGCAAAGTCCCTTGTTACCCGGTATCCCCCTTCGTCTCACTTGTTCTGGTTACGGTGGCGAATTGCGATTGCGATGACCGCTGCCGCAAGGATCGAGACTGCAAGCGGTATCGATTCTGCTGGCACTTTCTTGGGTACGGTCCCTAATGGGATCGCGGGGACTTCCGAGAGGGGGGCTGATACTACAGTCATATTTCCCTCTGAAACCAAGATGGTTCCCGCGTAACGCTCGTATCCGTACTTCTCCAACGAAACCGTGTGGTTCCCGGGCGTTACATTGTATATCCAGAACCAATCAACATCTGTCATGCCCTGATATGCATTATCGAGATACACGTCTGCCGCGGACGGATACGATCGCACACGGATGAAACCAAGCTTGGGAGAACTCTTTACGATCTCTGCGATCTTCTCCTCCGTCGCCCCCCCTGCTACCCCCTTTTCCACCCCCTCTATTCGTGCCGGCGCAGTTTCACCCTCCCTCAGCACATACACGTCAACAGGAACCCAGGTGCTCCGATCGGCCATTGATTGATCTGCAATCTCAAAATGGTACATGTCCGGCGGCGCGTCCCCGCTTGCATGGAGTGTGATCGGGTATGTCATCGATCCCCCCATCCTTATCACTCTCAGTTTATTTGTGCCGTTTACCTGTATCCAGTCGGGCACCGACCGCACAATCATATTCACGTCCACATATCCGACCCCCGCATTCTTAAGCGTGGTATTGAAGGACGCATCTGACCCGGGAACGATTGTGACTGTGTATGGTGCATCCGTGAAGGTGATGTTGTCCCTGATGCTGGTTTCTGCACAGCAGTTCGAGATTGATGCAGCGATTATGATAGCGAGCAGTACGGTTCTATACATGATCTACTTCTAATAAAACCCAACCCCCCAAATAGCCTTCGCGAAACAGGGGATTTGGATCGCCGTCACGCAGGTTCTGGCACCGGTTCGGGCGCTGGTTCGGTCACAGGTTCCCAGAATGGCATGATATCTGCATACCAGCTCCGGAGGAAGAGAAGCGCATGGTAGCGCATGAATATCGGAAACGGTATGGTTACGAAGTGGATAATAAATGCAAGCAGTATGGCTGCAAAAAGGAATAATCTTGGCATAAGTAGGTGCGACATGTCAAAAAGTCTGAATCCCAGCAGCGTGAGAATCATGTAAACCGCGATGCCGATCAGCACTGCGATAAAGATCAAGATGATGCTGATGATAGCGGCTGTGATGCCGATTATGATCCCAAGCACACCCCTTATGATCCAGTAAACCAGCACCTGTGGAACACTGTGTGCTGCAGTACTGGCCACCTTTGAAAGCGCCTTTAATATCCCCACGTTCTCATACAGCATCACAGGGATTGCCAGATTAATAAATGAATATATAATCGAAAGGATTATAATGCCAAGCACGAAGACAATGAAAAACGGGATAAACGATCCAAAGGACAACGCGGAAACGTCGCCGTCCAGTGCAGAGGACAACGCGGGCAGCATCGATAAGATGATGGCGATCAAAAATGCAATCCAGAGTGTCCAGTCCAGTATGAACAACCGCAGACCGTTCCCAAGATTACTCCTGATGTATGCCCTGATCGTGACATGGTTCCGCACTACGGACTCGACAAAAACGAACTGCATCAGACTTGAGATGTATGAGAATAACGCGGTCACCAGCAGGATTACGAGTACTGCGAGCACGATGTATGTCATGTACTGATGCACAAAGACCGATACTTCTGATACAGTCTCCGTGACAAAAGCATCCAGTTCCGCATCCGAATATGAGTTGCCGAAATCCCCAAAATTGCCGCTAAAGGGGTTTGAGCTAAAATTGCCGCTGCTACCACTACCAATACCGCCAATGAAGAACAGTATTATTGCGAGTTTCACCCATTTTGTAAGATCGAATGGCTCAAAGAGTATTTGTTTGGTCTTTGTCAGGGCACCTTCGATCGCAGCCCACGCAATCCAGTTGGTCATGGATACCAAAAGAATCTCATCTGGTATATGCTTTTGCGGTGTTCGGGAGGAGACTTGGTACGTAAAAGTCTCAAAAACAGTAGCGACCGCCGCCATTCTGAAACTGCTAATTAGACTGGACAGTTCAGCAAATCACCCAAAAAATAGTGAGCATTCAATATATACTACAAGATCA
>JAYEGI010000028.1:0-5677 GCA_034659035.1 Methanobacteriota archaeon | reverse complement strand
TGGAAAGCACGTATCCGGATTAAAATCGTGCGAACAACGAACAAAAACGCCATTGTACAAGAGCTTACACACATTCTTTCGAGAACACCGGGTAACCTTTCGGAGTGGCTCTATGGGAATTCAATGGCTGAAAGGGGACAGAGATACATGAATACAAGAATATGGACTATACTGATTATATTGCTCGTAATGACCTGTGTTACAGGATTATCTGTAGCAGAGGCAGCAGAAGCAGTAGGAGTAATGGAACCGGCAGAGACCGGGTTCTGCAGGTCACACGCAAGGACGATTCCGGACTTTACGGAAGGTGGTCATCTGGAGACTGACTTCGGCGCTAATCTGACAGCAGAATGGTGGTACCTGAACGGAAAGACAAAGCTGGTCGCCAGTGATGGCGAAGTGAAAGATATAGGGTTCTTCGTTGTTATGGTACATCAAGAATCCCCCATCTTCTTCGCTGGTCCGGGTGGATCACAACTCTCCCACCTGTTCACATTCTCCGCGTTATACACTGACGGTGAGATACCGACCTTCTTTTACACCGAGACCTACGTTCCGCAGATCATCATCAGCCATTTCGTATCATTACACACGCCTTATGCGTACTATGTGTACCCGGGCGGTGCACAGAGATATTATGGCTCAGCATCTACTGGATACAGCTTGAATTACGAGTCTGATGATATGGATGCCGATCTGGTCTTCTTGCCAGGAACGGTCAAGACAATAGATCAAGCAGAACAACCGCTCAACTTCGTCACATACGAACACTCCTGTGGCACCCTCAGCGGTTCGATAGTTCTGAACAACAAGACCTACACGGTCAAACGCGGCGAAGGATACATGGACCACATGATCCCGAGCAGCGACAAGCCATGGCCAATGGATATACATGGATGGAGCTGGTCTGAAGTGACGACAAGGAACTATCAGGCGATTGCCTACGCTATCCGTAGTCTGAACGATAGTTACACTAATTATTCGTACAAACACCTGACACTGATAGATAGGCATAACGGAAGGGTGATTGCAGAATACACAGGCGATCAGGTAACGGTCATAGAGACTGATTGGATAGATGAGGGTGAGTTTGGCAGGAAACGACCAGCTACGGTCACATACGCAACACCCAGGTGGGATGTTACGGTTAATGCTGAAAACGTTGCATATTTCAATCAAACCCTCTCCGGATATGCCGGCTTTGTCGATTTCATGGCTTTCGACCCGGGCAGCGCAACAATCACATGCAAGAACCGGAATGTGGTCCAGAAAGGAGGTGCATTTACTGAGTACCTGGTCTCTGATCTGGGCGCGCTCCAGTCAAACAGCTAAAAGAAGCCACAAGTGATGGAGCCACTATATCAGAGGCTCCACCGCTCTTATTTTTTTAATCGACACAACTTGCAGTCACACACCTGCTACTGATCAGCCACCTGAATCGCAAGACCTGCGACATCCACAGCACCCCTCCCGAGAATCCGCACCATCGCCTCTTTTCCGACACCGCCTGCATCCCAGATCACCTGCGGCACAGAACCAGCCTCCGTAATCGCATACTCTGCACCCCAGTCCATCGTCTTGTGGTGCGGCGGCTCGTCCTTCCGGTCAAACGACGCCATCGTGTAGCCACACTCCTCGCAAGCAGAGATAATATCCTTCGAGTACCTGATATTCATCGCGCTTCTAATCATCGGATCGAACTGCATGACCGCAAGGATGAGCCGTGCTATGTGCGATGATGCACCGAACTCGGCGCACCCGACTGCGCGTGCCCTACCGTCGCCGACCGTAACGATCCTTCCCCTGACCGCGGCAACGTCCCCTACCGATTGTGCCGCCGGAATCGCACTTCCGATGTTGCACCCGACCTCAGGTATCAGTGATCCGAATGACTCTGAGTCTTCGATCGCTTTTAGAGCGGCGCTGACATCAGCGATCGCACGGTACCGCGCAGCATCGCTGGTGACCGCCCGGGTCTGGTTGACAGGAGCAACTCCCCTGCCTATGCTTGAAGAGTTCGCGATCGCTTCTTCGACAAAACCCTTTGCAGCGATGCACGCATCCGAAACAGAAAGTCCCTTCGTAAGATACGATGCAAGTGCTGCCGAGTACGTGCAACCCGCGCCATGCGTCCCCCCCTCGATAAGACTTCCTACCCCCCGAATTAGTCGAGGCGACTCGAGCACGCCATTACTGCTCTCGCAGAGCACATCGGTGCCATCGAGATGTCCGCCAGTGATGACAGCAGCCCGGCATCCGAGAGTAGCGATTGCTGCCGCAGCACGCTTTGCATCCTCGATACTCCTGATCCGGATGCCGGTTATGGCAGAAGCTTCGTAGACGTTTGGCGTGACCGCAGATGCAAACGGGATCAGTTCAGACACCAGCGCGTCCAGCGCACCATCTGCCAGCAGCGACCCGCCCGCCTCTGCAGCCATCACAGGATCGAGCACGAACGGAATGTTCTTAATCTCCCCTGCCACTGTGTGGACGATTCCATCAGATGACAGCATCCCGATTTTTACATAATCGACTCTTATGTCACTTGTTACGGCACGGATCTGGTCTATAATCACATCTTTTGGGAGGTCGTAGACGCGCTCCACCCCACGCGTGTTCTGCGCGGTTACGGAGGTGATCGCGCAGGCGCCGTGCATTCCGAGCGCGGCAAACGTCTTCAGATCAGCTTCTATGCCTGCGCCGCCGCCGGAATCAGATCCTGCTATGGTCAGTATACATTGCATACGCTACCGTGACAGTCATTTTTCGCTAGAAAGAGCCATCGCTGCGACGATCGAGTCAATGCCGTCTAACCATTCTGCAACCAGCCCATCCGGCACGTCAAAGATGATCTCTGGCATGGGCTTGCCAGATAGTACCCGTGCACCAACCGTGCTTACACATTCCAGCGCTTTTTCCGGATCGTTCTCCTCTGTTTCGATCGCAGTCTTGACCAGTTTAGGAATCGTAGTCTTCGTATTGTAGGATCCGCGGATACGGCATTCGCATGAAACAAGCGCGCCGAGCAGCGAGGATTGGAGCGACTGGATCATCATATCGACATCCTCGTTAATCGGGGAAACATCACACAACACAATCTCGCTGATTCCTGAAATCGCATTCAACGCATTATCTGCTGACATTTTTTTCGCATTCTGTTTGGAAATGACATTCAGGCATGAAAGTATGACATCATCCATCATATTAACAAATATCTCAGTACTGCTTCCGGATTCATCGTCTATCTGGAAGTTACTCCTTTTCACGTTCTGAATCCAATTATCCCAGCGTTCTTTTGTGTAATATTGAGCTTCTTTCTCTTTTTCGGACTTCTTCATGGTAAACTTCCTTCTGTATGTGGTCTGTTATTAATGTTAACCCCCATACATAATATTAGAGAAGGCGATCAAGGGGGATATATGAAACGCGCTGATTTCTTATACCATGGTATGCGCTGGCAGATGCTGACTCAGAACAAGGCGGCAACACTGGACAACCTGTCCGAACTGAAAATCATCATCAGAGAGCATGACGCAAGCGAACTTCCGGTATCAGAACTAACTTCCAGTCTGATCGTTGCTCTGACTGAAACAGACGATACCGAAATCCTTGGAGAGGCAACTCTTGTGAGCAGGGATTTTTTGACAAAACTGACCGAGAATATAACCGAATTTCCAACCGTCCAACTTCCGGTATTGTTCGCATCCTTGCAACTCTTTGCTGTTGAGCCCGGAAAGTATGGGCTCGAGACTACCGAGAACCCGGATTCGGAGATCAACCGGATGACTGGTAGGGAGATTTGGAATCGCGAACAGATGCAGGATGCTTACATTGAGGCACATGACCTGCTGGAAGAGGCGAAGCACCTGCGTGCTCTTGCCATAACAGCGCTGCTTAAATTCTTTGGGCGGGACGAGTTTTACGATATAGATAATTATATAAAAGATGAATTGGACCCTCTGATCACCGCTCTTAACGATGATGGACGGTACAGACCGTTTAGAACCTCGCTTGCCGCAAACATCAGTGACAAACTGTACCAATTTTCCGAACGAACCGACGATCCTGCGCTTGCAGAACTGCTCCACAAATTAATTGGTAAAAAATATATAAAGTTCGGAACATCCGGGTTCAGGGCATTCATAAACAAGGATTTCACCAGAGAAAGATCTGATTTCGTAACCGTTGCGATATGTAACGATCTCGAAATCTCCCAGGATAAGGGAGGGAGGCCTGTCGTGATCACTTATGACACACGGATCGGCGCAAGGGAGTTTGCGCTTGAGAGCGCGAAGGTGTTTCTCTCGCGTGGGTTTCCTGTGCGGTTTGCAGAGGAGCCATCGCCCACTGGTGCTCTGGTGTACTGGCTTAGGGAGGTGGAGCAGAATGATGCGGCAGGTGGCGAGAACATGACCCCGAGCCACAATCCACTCTCGACACAGGGACAGCGGTGGAGCATGGAGAACGGCGATGTTGCCCCGACATCGGTCACCGACCGGATCGAGAGGGAAGCAAACATCCTCTGCATGAGAAACCATCCCCCCCTGAAATACGATCTTTCGAAGGCGGAAGCGGAAGGCAAGTTTGTGTACATCGATATGCGGGAGAAATACACTGCATACATCGCTGATTTCTTAAGATCGCAGGGGCTGGACAAGCTTCTTGCAGATTTCTATTCGCAGCCAGAGCACAGGTTCGCCCATAACGCGATGAATGGTGTTGCAAGGGGCTATATCCAGGAGATATTTGAGAAAATCGGGATTCCCGCGGAATCCGTCTTTCCGATGGATTCAGGGAAGGATGATCTCCTCGGTCTCAGATTCTATGCCAATCCTGAGGCGCAGTGGATTCTCCCGACTGCGGATCGATTGGAACGGATCGGTGCCCTCTTTGAGTGCGCAAACGATACAGATGGCGATCGATGTGGCGGAATCCTTGACCGGGACGGGTTTATCAACCTTAACAAACTCCTTGCCATGATCTGCGATTTCGTGATCAGGGGGCTTTCCTGGGAGAACCATATCGTTATACGGACAGGAACCACGTCCACTGCAATCGATGACGTGGTGCGGACGCTATCCAAGGACGGTGGATACAATATACCGACTCCGGAATGGGATCAGGTTAATTCGCTGATCCGGCATCCGTTTTACAGCATCAGAAAGGTTACTGGTGATGTCAAATACGCGCTCGACTTGCAACGATTCCCGTGCATCGATACCGAGGTTGGTTTTAAGTATATCTCTGCCGCGATGAAAAAATACGATCTGCCGGCAGCGGTTGCAGGAGAGGAGAGCGGCGGCTTCACGATCAAGCGGTTCCCTGATAAGGATGGGATCATCGGGATATGCATGATCGCGTCTATGATCGCATGGCACAAAAAGCCACCTGGCGAGATATGGCGGGCACATAAGGAACGGTATGGCGAAAAATACGACGAACGACTCGATATATGGGCTCCGAACAATCCGAAGGAGAAGATCATCAATTCATGGCTCGATCTCCCTCCGGAGTCGATCGCAGGGCAGGACGTTCTCTGGACGGGCGGCACATATTATGACAAGGTCGAGTTCGTGCTGCAGGATCCGGGCAGGGGGACGATCTCCCGCCTCCTTGTGCGGGCGAGCGGAACTGAGGAGATAAACAGGATATACATCGAAAGCAGTGGTGAACAGGT
>JAYEGI010000027.1:0-20726 GCA_034659035.1 Methanobacteriota archaeon | reverse complement strand
GAACTCTTCAAAACTATAACTGAGTGAGCTCATATACTGAAGGTTCAATACAGCATAATCCAAAGTGGTCATTTACTATCACCATGGATATATTCACTTCTGATAGTTAAAAAGTTTCTGATTAGGGATATTCTACCCTATCACTAGAAAATTGGACAGTGCCAAAAATTTGAGTGAGTGATCACGGCAGTTTGAGTGGGCGGGGGTATAATCAGAATTGCTGAGATTGTAGGGATAAAAACCGTATAGACCCCATGCGCATCTCACGCATCTTGTTTGACAAGCCGCCAACTTCATATACCTCCTGATCAAAGTAGAATACGGGGTACCATGAATATACGCAACCGAATGATCATATTTCTCGTACTTGCATTATTCCTTGGTGCAACCATGGAGTATGGACACGGCTCAAAGTTGCTCGGAATACTGCTTTTCGGAATAGCACTTCTTGCAATATCAAGGATGACCCTGAAAGCCACGCATCGCAAGACACACACATGGTACGCGTTCGTCGGAATCCTCATCATTCTCGCTGATATCAGCCATAACGTGTACAACCAGAGTGGACTTGGCACACTCGACACCATGACATTCTTGCTCGGGATCTCATTAATCGCATCATCAACGAAGCGCGAGGACATCCGGAGCATAGGGGAGTTCGGCGTATATGTGGCGATCACGTTCATCGCACTCTTCACACTCTTTTACGGCACATTCGAAGAGTTCATACACGAGTTTGATCACTACGCCGTACTCATGCCGTCGATGCATCTGGTCAAACTGGTTGGAATCTCGGTTGATGTGATCGAAACTGAGACCGTCTGCCTCCATGCGCTCGCAGGGGATCTAACGCTCACCATTGGGGGACCGTGCTCCGGGCTTTATTCGATGTTCCTCCTGATCAGTGTCATCGTTGCCTATACCGCCACCGAAAACATCAAGGATTCTCGCAAGATCATAGCACTCCTCATCATAACCATCGCGATCGCGTGGATCGCAAACCTGCTCAGGGTCTCCATCCTATACCTGACTGCATACCGGTATGGCAACGACGTGATGATGGTGGTGCACACCCATCTTGGGTGGATCGTCTTTGTCATAGTTGCGTGGGGGCTTCTGCTTGGATTGTCAAAGATAGAGAAGATGGAAAGGGCGGATAAAAAAGAGAAAAGAGAGAAAGAGGAAGAGGAGTAGCGACCTACTTCTGCCCTTTCCTGCGCATGTAAAAGACGAGTCTTCCGCGGGTTCAGCGCCCGCGACATCTGCAAACATCACAAGCAGGAATCGATCCGGTGGAAGCGTCCTCTATTCCAAACAGCGTTTCGGATGGGAAAACTCTTTTAGCACTCCAGTGTCACATCACTTATGATGAAAGGGGCTGGTAGCAGAAAGTTTGTCGTGTATATCACCCTGACCGCACTGTATGCGGCGATTATATTCTACCTCTCCGCCCAGTCGCACCTACCGCAAGCGGTATCAGAGTTAGAGGATTTGCTGCGCAAAATGATCAGCATTATCGGCGTCCGTTATTTTCACATATTTGAATTTATAATAATACACCCTGATAAACTTGAACATTTCATGCTATTCTTCGGCTTCGGCATTCTCTTACGCCTCACAGCGTCTTACTCGAGACACCCCCGTATCCGGGAGAACGCGATGCTTGTCGCCCTCATGATCGGCATCGGATATGGGGCGCTTGATGAGGTCCATCAGATGCTCGTTCCGTGCCGGTCTCCAAGCATCTACGATTTCGTTGCGGACGCAGCCGGCATCGTGTGTGCTCAGATATTCATTGCACTTGTGATGTGGGTGTATGTATATATAAGGCTACAGTACGCCCGGAACCGATAGGGCAATGGCTATTGCGCCGAGTGCGATGCAGAAGAGAGAGAAGTTCACGCGCTCCGCAAACCTGATCAAGAGATCCATCATTATGTAGCCGGCTACGAAGGACGTGACAAACATGATGAGGATGTTAGCCGGTTGAACCTCTGAGATCGATCCGATGTCGAGCAGCATTGCGCCGAGAACGACAGGGACGCTTATGAGAAAGGAGATAGTAAGGGCAGTTTTTTGTTCAATATTCCGGAGCAAGAGGGCGGTGATCGTTACTCCTGACCTCGATACTCCCGGGAGGATCGCAAATCCCTGCACAAGTCCGGTTATGACCAAATCCCTCGTTGTAATCTCCTCGCGCGTCCTGTGTGCGCTCCTGCGCGATGGTAGGCGGAGTACAATTCCAGTGAGGATTAACATGACACCAATTAGGATGGTTGCGCCCTCGCCTGAGGTGAACGATTGTTTGAGTGCAAGATAGCACGGGATGCCTGTTATACCGCTGCATCCGGCAGTTATAACAAGAATCCTCAGGAGTCCCAACTCCGGTCTTAAGATCGATAAAAACTCTTTCCTGAACTTTATCAGGACGGCGCACATAGTCCCGAGGTGAAGGAAGATCGCAAGGGCTATCGTATCTTCCGGAGGTATGGCGAAGTGCTGGATCATTACGAGTATCGATTGCCCCTCACTGGAAACTGGCAACCACTCGGTTATACCCTGGATGATACCAAGAATCGCTGCTTGAATCGGATCCATACGGATACCTTTTTGGAGTTCTCATTTGAAGTATGTAGCGGTACCGATAGCATCCCGCGATCTCTCTGAACATCTGTAATAAGTAGATAATTACAGTATTATGAGGTGTGCCACATCTAATCTGTGACCACCCAACGGATTTATGTGGGTTGCTGCCGGATAAATGGAATCATGAGATCGGTTAGTATGGTCGATATAGGCGCAAACCCGAACATCGGAAAGTTCGTGGTGCTTGGAGAAGACCCGGCAGACTCAGACGCAACGCTTGTGATAGGTGATAACGCGGTCATCCGGTCGCATTCGGTGATCTACCGCAGTGTTGTTGTCGGGAATAATCTGAGGACCGGGCACGGCGTGTTGATCAGAGAGAGTACGAGGATCGGCGACGATGTGATTGTAGGTACGAAAACGGTCATCGAGGGGTATACAATCATTGGAAGTCACGTAAGCATCCAGAGCCGGGTGTACATCCCGACAAACACTGTAATCGAAGATTATGTCTTTATCGGTCCGTGTGCAGTACTCACAAACGACAAATATCCGATACGAAAGGATTATGAACTGCGTGGACCCACATTCTCAAAGGGTGCAAGCATCGGCGCAAATGCTGTGATCCTCCCGGGTGTCAAGATCGGAGAGGGTGCGATGGTTGCTGCCGGCGCATGTGTCACGAGGGATGTGCCCGACTGGAAACTGGCGATCGGGTCCCCGGCAGAGATCCGAGATCTTCCGGATGATCTGAAGGTGATGAATGCGATATAGGGAAGGAAGGCAAGGTGATACAATGATTCCAATTGCAAAACCGATGATAGGGGCTGAGGAGGTTAACGCGGTGGCAGAGGCTATGGAGTCAGGCGGCTTAGCGCAGGGACCACGGATACAGTTGTTCGAGGAGCGTTTTGCAGATTACATCGGCGTTTCTCATGCAGTTGCGACAAGTTCGGGAACAGCAGGACTACATGTCGCACTTCTTGCACACGGCATCGGCGCGGGCGACGAGGTTGTGACAACGCCGTTCTCGTTCATTGCAACAGCAAACACCGTCCTCTTCACAGGAGCAAGACCGGTCTTTGCAGACATCGGCGAGGATTATAACATATATCCCGAAGGGATTCTCCATGCGATAACGCCGAAGACGAAGGCAGTGCTTCCTGTGCACCTGTATGGCTGCCCTGCCGGGATGAAAGCGATCCGAGAGATCGCAGAGGACCACAATCTAACAATAATCGAAGATGCATGTCAGGCGCACGGTGCAACGTACGATGGCAAGAAAGTGGGGTCGTTTGGAACCGGCGTATTCAGTTTCTATCCGACAAAGAATATGACGACCGGGGAGGGCGGGATGATCACGACTGATGACCCTGAGATTGCGAAGCAGGCAAGGATGCTCAGGGATCATGGCTCAAGCAAGCGCTACGTTCACGATATGCTCGGATACAATCTGAGGATGACTGATATGGGCGCGGCAATCGGCATAGTGCAGCTAACTAAGCTTAACGATTTCAATTCCAGAAGAAGAGTGAATGCAGCGCATCTCACAGGAGAATTGAAGCATGTCCCCGGGATAACGACGCCGGAGGATGTTTTGGGTCATGTATTTCACCAGTACACCGTGCGGGTTTCGGGTGGAGATGGTATCATGAGCAGGGGCAGAAGTGTGGGTATGGGTGGGGTGGGGGATATAGGTGGAAGTGGAGTTGGGAACGGCATGAGGGATAGTCTGGTGGCGTATCTTGGAGAAAGAGGGATTGGGACCGGGATATACTATCCTATACCGATTCACAGGCAGCCGTTCTACCGGAAACTCGGGTTTCAGGATGGTCTGTTAGTATCCGAAAGATTCGCAGACGAGGTTCTCTCGCTGCCGGTGCATCCGGCGGTATCCGGAGACGACCTGGATTATATCGTCGAAACAATAAAGGAATATTTCGAGAATCATGTCGAGGTGAAATCATGAAGGTTGGAGTGATTGGCGTCGGCGCGATGGGACGGCATCACGCCCGCGTGTATCATGAGATGGATGGCGCGGAACTAATCGGCGTATCAGACGTTGATCTGTTGCGTGCGGAAGAGATCGCGACGATGCATGGGGTGCAGGCATTCACCGACTACAGAGAACTCCTCTCGTGTGATCTTGATGCGGTGAGCGTCGCTGTGCCAACAACGCTACACAAAACCGTTGCGATGGATGTTATACACGAGGGCGTGCATCTTCTAGTCGAGAAACCGATTGCAAGCACAGTTGGGGATGCGGATGAGATGCTATCGGCCGCAAAGGACGCGGGCGTGCGGCTGATGGTTGGGCACATCGAGCGCTACAACCCCGCGGTCGCCAAACTGAAAGAGATCATCGATTCGGGATTGCTCGGGGACATCGTCTCCATGAGCGCACGAAGGGTTGGTCCGCACAACCCGCGCATCCGGGATGTCGGGATCATCATGGATCTCGGCGTGCATGACATCGACACCATCTCATACCTCTATAATGCGAAGGCAAAGAGCGTCTATGCGATCGCAGGCAACGGCTTAACAGACTCGCACGAGAATCATGCAGGCATCCTCATGCAGTTTGGCACGGGTCGCGCAGGCATGATCGACGTGAACTGGCTGACCCCTCACAAGGTAAGGCAGCTCACAGTTGTCGGCACTGATGGCGTCGCGTATCTCGATTACATCAACCAGGCCGTGGAACTACATGATGGCGACTGGGTCAGATCGGCAAAGATCGAGGAGAAGGAACCTCTCGTAAACGAACTCGAGTACTTCATCGGGACGGTTGGGGGTCAGAGGAGCCGGATCTTCGAGGACGATGGTAGATATGTGCTGAAGACCGCGCTTGCCGCGATACGGTCTTACCGGGAAGGACGGCTTGTTGAGGTCGTGGGGTAGGGTGTGGGTGGGATCTCATTTCTGCGGTGGATATTCTATCGTTTAGACCTATATTTAGATGATTCGGTGCATGAATGGCCGACACCTTTAAATATAGTGGCCAAGAGGATGACATGCACATTTGTTTCAGAGGTGATGTGAGATGATAAAAATGGAAAACATATATCAAAAAACCGGAATTATGGTGGTACTGGCGCTGCTTGTTGTCATGTCCGCGCCGGATACGGTGGCCGCTCAGAAGACGATGAGTGTTACATGGGAAGACCCGTGCATCAACGCTACAGCTTGGGATGCTTCATTTAAAAATGATATGTATTATCAATTCAGGTATTACGAACCTGGGACAAGCTATGCGGATCGCGATGACTATTTTAACAGCACGATATGGCTCGCAAATAAAAGCAGTCCCCCATATACAGATCATTTCAACGTAGCATCTTCGGGCGCGACCAATATTACGGGCATATGGACGGTTTGGTTGTTTAAAGGGGGGACTGCTGGATCAAATCCTGTCGATTCCATCACTTCCGATCGGGTCCACACGACGGTCGATGTGTCCATCCCAGAATTTGTCACAATAGCCATCCCTACAATCGCGATGCTCGGACTCTTTGCACTCTACCGCAGAAAGCAGAAGAAGTGAACTCGGGAAATCAAATATTTCCCACCCCTTTTCTTTTTCCCACTAATCCTGTTGATGGCATCCCTTGACGAACGTTTGAACACAACCGCGCTCGCTACACTCACAGGAATCGCGCTCGTCTACCTCTGCTCATTCGCACATCCGACACTACCGGCAATCGCGCTCCTCTCGATAATTCCGCTCTACTTCATAATACAGCGTAACCACGCATGCCACAACCTCCTCGAAAAACTCTGGTACCTCGACGGCGCATGGAAATACATCTTCCCGTTTGCAATCTACCTCGTGATGGGCGATCTGACACGCGCAATACTCCCGGGTGCTTTCGAGGAATATCACATCTACGTCACCTACTGCCTGCGAACCATTGCTGTCGGCTACACCCTGATCAGATACCGTAGCCTCTACACCGAACTTGGCAAGTGGCGGCTCGATGGCACCTCAGTTCTCATCGGAGTGATTATATGCCTCCTGTGGGTCGGGCTTGAGGGACTCTATCCAGTCTTCCCTTCCACAGACGTCCATTATGATCCCACTATCTTCGATACGCCTGTGCTCGGATTTCTGGTACTTGTGAGGTTCGCGGGCAGCGTACTCGTTGCGCCGTTAATCGAGGAACTCTTCTGCCGGTCGTTTCTACTGCGGTATGTGATCGATCCCGAGTGGCAGGGTGTTCCGATCGGCACATACACGATCGGATCGTTCGTCATCGTGACATTGTTCTTTGGTTTCTCGCATTTCAGGTGGCTTCCTGGCATCTTGACCGCGGTACTTCTGAATCTGCTGTTGTACAGGACAAGGAACCTGTCTTTGTGCGTGGTTGCACATGCGACCGCAAACCTTCTGTTGCTTGTGTACGTGGTCTACACGGGCGAGTGGGGCTTCTTCTAATCGAAAACTTTTAACCCCTGCTATGCCATGTATGCCACAGAAGAACAAATCCGGAAAATTGGTTTCATGCACAGGAAAATTACTCAAATATGGTGTGGTCAAATCGATCCAACACAAGCGGTAAAAATTACTGGATTTAACTACGGAGAGTACAAAGACAGAGTTTTTAAACCGATCCTCTGCGCCTCTCTGCGTCCTTCGTGGTTGTATTTCCTACTGATGTCATCCATGTCAGCCGCGGTATTGCTCAGCCGCGGTGTTGCGCATCCGACTGACCATTACAAAATTAATAGAATACCTCATTTAAGCTATATTCAGGTGGAATCATGAAGATATACGGACAGCCAGAAAAGAGTATCAGGCAGGCAGTCACATCGGGCGATGTGACGATTGCGGTATACGGGCTTGGGAAGATGGGGCTACCGCTCGCAGCGGTCTTTGCGGACGCTGGCGCGCGTGTGATCGGCGCGGACATCGATGAGGATGTCGTTGCGACCATTAATCAGGGAATCTGTCATGTAACAGGAGAGCCGGGGCTTTCCGAACTCGTGAAGCGAAACGTAGGTGAAGGGAGGCTTTCCGCAACGTCTGACCTCGTCCACGCGGCAGAAGCTGCTGATGTGATGATTACACTCGTTCCAACGCTCCTTGACCGGAATAACAACCCTGACATGTCGATTGTCCGGTCGGTCTGTGCAGATATAGCAAAAGGGCTTGGTCCCGGAGACTTTGTGATTCAGGAGAGTACGGTTCCACCCCGCACAACACTGGACACGATCCTCCCGATACTGGAAGGATCAGGACGCCGCGTCGGAGATTTCGGGGTTGCGCACTGTCCTGAGCGCACCGCATCAGGAAGGGCAATCATCGACATCACAGGCGCATACCCAAAGATCGTTGGCGGGGTTGATGGTGCGAGCACAGAGACCGCGAGAGCACTGTACCTGACAATCAACAAAAAAGGCGTAATTCCCATGAGCGATGCAACTGCTGCGGAGTCTGTGAAAGTCTTCGAGGGCTTGTACCGGGATGTGAACATAGCGCTTGCAAACGAACTCGCCATGGTCTGCGACGAACTTGGAATCGATGCAAGCGAGGTCTTTGATGCGGCGAACACTCAGCCGTATTCGCGTATACATGCGCCAGGATGCGGCGTTGGCGGGCACTGCATTCCAGTGTACCCGTACTTCATCATAAATACGGTAGAGGCAAGTACCGATATGCTGAAGCTCGCACGCCGGATCAATGACGGAATGCCAGCATACACCGTGGATCTGCTCGAAGGCGCGCTTAAAGAGGTCGAGGTCGAGATATCGGGTGCGCGTGTGCTTCTTCTGGGCGTTACGTACCGCGGTGATGTGAACGAGACAAGATTCAGTCCGGCAATCGACGTGATCAATGAACTGAAAAGAAGGGGTGTAGAGGTCCTTGCTTACGATCCGGTTCTCGGGGACGAGGTGCAGCGGTTTGGGGCAATCCCTTCCGATCTCGGATCTGGCGATGGGATTAACGAAATCGACGCAATCCTGATCGCTTCTGATCATGCCGAATTTAAGGGGATCGACTGGGACATACTCGACAAGAGGATGCGGCACAAGGTGGTTGTGGATGGAAGGAACATCCTTGATCCGGAAGAACTCCGTTTAAGAGGATATATATATCAGGCAGTTGGCAGACCATGAACCTATCTCCTGATGCACAGAATATCGTAATTTTCACTCTTGTCTCATTTGTGCTGACTATAGTAGCACTTCCGGAAGCGATCAGGATACTCAAATCAAGCGGCATGGTCGTGAAGGATTACTACAAGACCGACAAGGTGTGCGTCCCGACAAACGGCGGATTACTGATCGGGCTTGTCGTTCTTATCATGACAAGTGCATCGGTGATCTTATGCAACTCAACGATCAATTTCGTCATCGTTTACATAGCGGTGATGTACGCTATCTTTGGGATACTGGATGACTATCTGCAGATCAGGAACCGATGGCTCAAGATATTCTTCCCGTATTTCCTGTCATATCCAATCGCACTGATCCTCCAGCCGCATGCCATGGGACTGATCATCCGCTTCATCGGCACGACGCCAACTATGTTACTATGTTTTTACTATATTATTGCTCCGGTGTATATTATGGTAGTTTCCAACATGGTGAACATGCATTCCGGTTTTAACGGGCTCCAGTCAGGGATTTCCTCGATAGTCTTCTTCTTCCTTCTGGTGAAGTCGTTCATGGTCGGGCAAATCGAGCATCTCGGCATCTTTGCAGCGTTCTTCGGGGCGAATCTCGCGTTCTGGACACGCAACAGGTACCCCTCATCGATCTTTGAAGGAAACACTGGTGCGATGCTGATCGGTGCCGCGATGGGAACATTTATAGTCTTCCAGGGATTTCTCATATCCGGAATCATCATGCTTCTTCCGCACACAGTTAACTTCCTCATGTACTTCTACTGGAGGGTACGGAGAACGATATGCCGGATGCATGACACACCACCTGGAGAATACGGCCCATTCAAGTTCGGGCGTCTGCAAGAGGACGGTACGATCAGTGTACCGAACCGGCTAACACTGAAATGGCTACCATCATACTACTATCCGATGACCGAGAAGGCGATCGTCAGGATCATGTATGCGCTCACCGCCACGACGTGCGTTATCGCGCTCTATGTGCCGTATTGATGCGAGATTGCACACTTGGAGGTATATTCGATGGCAGGAGGAAGAATAAAATATTACATAGACCTGATCGCGGTTGCCTTATTCGTAGGTCTGTGTATTCTCTTTGTTCTTGTCGAGCCATTCAACGAAACACCACTCAGGATTCCCTTTTCATTGATAATCTTGCTTTTCCTCCCGGGGTATGCGCTTATTGCGGCGATGTTTCCGAAAATGGGCGAGATCGGTGGGATCGAGCGGTTCACGCTCAGCATCGGTCTGAGTATTGTGATTGTGGTCTTTGATGGCTTTGCGATCAGCGTGACACCATATCTCTTCAGGCCGATGCCGCTCATACTCACACTTTCTGCGATAACATTGTTCCTTTTGCTACTGGCCGCAGTTACAAGGACGTTAACTCGAGGAGATGTGAGATATTTTGTGGATTACCGCGGATATATTGAGTCGCTGCGGGCTAATGACGAGAAGATGACCGATATCGAACGGATGCTTTTCATAGCGCTCATCGGATCTATCATCATCGCAAGCAGTATGCTCATCTATGCCAAGCTCACGTTTGAGAACGAGGAGTTTTCTGCGCTCTACATTCTCGGTCCGGACGGTAAGGCAGAGGGCTACCAGAAAGACCTCTATATCGGCGAGCCTTCAACGATCACAGTCGGTGTTGAGAACTATGAACATGCCGCAACCGGCTACACGCTTCAGGCGAAATTCGGAACAGGCATGCTTGAAACACGGAATATAACCCTTGAATATAAGGAAAAATGGCTTGAAGATATAACGTTTGTCCCGGACCGGACAGGAGATCACCTGAAGCTTGAGTTCGTCCTGTATAAGGATGGGAAATCATATCGGTCAGTCCATCTCTGGGTCAACTCATCGATCAATTACAACAACACAAGCTCCCTACTGAATTATTTGATCGTCCCGCCAGATATTCCGAATGGCGGCATGGAAGAGAACAGTTCATGGACATTCAGGAGAAATAGAAACTTTACTGGCAACTATTCCTACGTATCACACTTATCCAACCACTCTTATGAGATCATGTCTGTAAATCCGGAAGAGGGTTGGTATGGCGAAATCTCGCAGGATATTGTTTCACCAAAACCAGGGCTTGCCGTGCTCCGGTTTGCCGTGCGCGATTCGATCCTCACAAACACCACCGGGTACATGTTGCAGGTGCTCTTAAATGATGCAATTGTCTGGGAATGTAGCGCGGCAAAAGACATGGGTTGGCAGCGGATCAAGTTTCCTGTGATGCTCCGGAACGCAAGTCGGCTTACCATGAGGGTCTACTCAGAACAGAGCAACCCCAATATCTCGGTGTGGTGGGACGATATAGAATTTGGTACGCTAACAACGGTGGATGTGGCATATTACGAGACATCGATTATTTTGGGTACTCCTACAGATGTTTCAGTCGTTATCGCTAACTACGAGCCAGCATGCACGAACTACACGCTCGCGCTGAAGCTTGGGGGGGAGTTAGTTGCAGAGAGGGATGCCAATCTCAAGAGTTGCACAAAGTCTATGTGGAACCTGACATTCACACCAAGGATGATCGGCCCACACCTTCCGCTCGAGTTCTTGCTCTACAAGGACGGTGCGGTACACCGGTACGATGTGAAAACGGTCTCGTCTTCGGTTGATTACAGCAATATCGACTTTGCGATGAACTACTCGACAACACCACCCCGGATCCGCAATTCTGATATGGAATATGCCGGGCATTGGGAATATATGGGAAAGGGAAACTTCACAGGCAACTATACCAATACCACATCAACGCTTGGTCACCGCTCTTATGAGATCGCCACTTTGGAGAATTCCAGCACGGTGCCGGGTGATTTCGGCGCAATCTCGCAGGAGATGGCGAGCAAGAAGGGAATTGTTCTCCTGACCTTCGATGTGAGGGACTCGCAGACATCTGATACCGAGGGACACCATAAGAAGCAGGTGCTGCTAAGTAACATCCTTATCTGGGAGGATGACGCTTCCGGCGACGAAGGGTGGCAGCACGTCGAAATCCCTGTGATGCTCGCATCAAATAACACCCTCACCCTGCGGACGTACGGGGTGGCAGGAGGCACAGACTTTCAGGTATGGTGGGACAATGTTAAG
Source organism: Methanobacteriota archaeon (assembly GCA_034659035.1). Lineage (GTDB taxonomy): Archaea > Halobacteriota > Methanosarcinia > Methanosarcinales > Methanogasteraceae > Methanogaster_A. The sequence continues at coordinate 8,901 of JAYEGI010000027.1, read as the reverse complement.
TTCAAGAAATTCGAAGGGGAGGCTGAGAGCGAGACCAAGGTTGCAGGATATGTTCCGAGCAGGCAGCTCAGCGGCATTTCGGTGCCGATCTATGCCAATAGCACGCTGACGCTCACTGAATCGAACTGCGATCAACTGGATTTCAGTGAGACACTCGTACTACACTTCAGCAGGGATGGCGTCGTAGAACCGGAAAACGCCACGTACACAAGCAGTATCTATTATGGAGATATCAGATACCATGGAGAGCAATACAGATGCCCTATGCCAAAACCAGACGTTCTGCTTCCAATACTCGCTTATGAGTACAGCAGAACCATGTATGTAAACGAGACCTGGGATATTGGGTGTGGCTACAACCTTTCTCTGCGTGATGTGGATGCTGTGCAAGAGACCGTACTGCTTGAGTTGAACAGAAGCCATAAAACTGTCGATTCGTGTGCCTTGAGCGAGAATGGAACGTTTGAATACCGCACCGATCTCAGCAGTATCGGGAATGATGTGCTCCTGTTCAGATGCCATATCGAAAAGATACTGCTTGATCAATCCGCGGAGATTGATTATCTGTATCTCTACTCGGATATACCGGTACATGTAGATATTGGCGATCGATACGGGGAGTTTGAGGTCGATCTGATCGATTCATCCGGAATTGTATTTAAGAATGCCGACCCGATCGTCCTCAGCGGAAGAAGCAGTATCTTAAACGGGACCATCTCATTCGAGGTTTCGGATAACAGGCGTTATGCATACTTATATACAACAAAGACCGGAAGCGGTACGCATAGACTGGAAGGGGTTCCAGCATCGTACAATACAGAGGCAGGACTGTGGATGAATCTCACCGGAGAGAACCATCCGGCGTTCTGCTATGAAATGGAGACCGGCGTACCGTATGAAGAACTGAGCGTTTGCTTCTCTGATGACCGGTTCATTGCAGCAGAGAATGCGACTTATACAGTGAACGTGGTCGCTGATGAGACTGGTTTTCTCGGGCAGAGGCACCGATCGTTCGATTCCGAGAGTGCAGACATTCTCAGCAGGATTCTTGTGAACGAGAGCGACGAGGACGTGGTGCGGCTTAATATAGGTGAGAGTTATGCACTGCGCGAGGGTTATCTTCTGACGCTCAGGGATGTATTCGTTACAGGCGGAACAGCATGGCTGGAACTCGAGAATGAGGGGGACGTCGTGGAATCCGATGCCTGCATAGAAGGGGGTATCTTTGAGTACAGCGTATCGGTCACGGGACGCGATATACCGGTCTTTGAATGCAATATCGAGACGATCTTCGGGGACTGTGAATGTGGTTTTGTTCTGCTGAAGGGTATCAAACAGTACTCAGATAAGGTAAAGAAGATCAACGTTGGGGACAGATACGGCAAATTCAAAGTCTCTGAGATCACTGCTAACCGGATCGTGATGAAGAACACCGAGTCGATCTCGATCGATGATGGGACCTCGATTCTGGATGGGTGGTTGAAGTTCGAGATCGACGAAAACTATGCGACCCCATATGTACAGCAACAGGTCGGAGGCATGATATGAGATGAATATCCTCTTAATGCTCGCTTCCGGGATTGGTGTAGCGGTTCTCCTCGTAGTAGTAGCCTGTTTCGTATTAAGCCGTCAGATCCTTCTCAGGTGGTATCGCGTGAGAAAAGCACCGTTTAACGATCCTTTGCACATGCAAATGCTCAAACTTGCAATAGACGCTGGAATGCCGGAAGTAGAACTGTGTTTCGTCGAGTCTCCTGTTGTTAACTCGTTTTCCATTGGAGGCCGGAAGAACGGCTCTATCGTCCTGACAACAGGAGCTATCGAACGACTGAGCAAAGAGGAACTCTCGTGCATGATGGTATACGAGATTGCGCAGCTCATGAGCGGGCGGAGGCTTGAGGGGATTGCCGCTGTTCTCTCCGGAACCCTTACCATGCTTCCGGTTGCGGCTCTATGGGGTGCGGTATTCACGGGATTTGGGCAGGAGTACGATCCTGCGCCAAAATTGATCAAATTCTTCGTAACATCCCTCCTTGCACCACCAGCGGCACTCCTGATCCAAATCACATCCCGGGACTCGGTGAAATACGAGTCTGACAAGTATGCTGCACTATTGTGCGGATCAGATTCTGCGATCGGGATGCTTTCAAAATTGAGCAATCAGACGAGCTGGAATGTTAATCCTTCCCATGCTTCACTCTTTATCGCAAATCCGCTAACAGAAGATGAGATTTACAATACTCTTTTTCGAACTCGTCCGTCAATAGATGATAGAATAAAAAGATTGGAGGGGGTAGAATATTGATTCCAAAATGGATATGTGCCCTTGGCATCAGTTTCATCTCGTATATGTCTATACTCTTCGTGATAATCACAGTGGTTACATTTCAGGCGAGAGATTTTGATTTAGGGCGTACGCTTGTAATTACAGCCGCGTACATGGCATTCATGGCGGTATACTTCGTAGTCCTATTCGTCGTGTTCAAAAGAAAAATGGACTCATCGAGATGAGGGGGTGTAGAGTTTTTTTCAGGTCTTTGGTAACGACTCTGTCGTCGACACTTGCGTTATCTCGCGTTGCGGTGACCAAAACCCCGGAGACTTTTTGGTGGTGTGCCAATCCGAGATAGTTAATGGAAATAAAATAGTCGGGGTTATAATATCCGCGAGGGGGAGATTAGACATGTTGCGAAATAGTGCCCTACATAAGAATTGTACACTCCACCTTTTAGTACAGCACCTCGATTCAGCAGAACAACAGAAGGATAATTCCACAACCCACACGATACCAACATAACTTTGTCATCAAACCCATATTTTCTGTTGCGAAACTTATCAGAAACTGTCCCAAATCGCTTAACTCCTCCGATGGCGTGTTCCAGGAGGACTCTGAAACTACTGACAATTCGATTCCACGCCTTCGCATCAGCGGTTAATTGTTTCCCTTTCGGCTTCTTCTTCGGCATCATGGCGAGTGTATCGGGATAATCCTTTTCAAATCCGGTAAATCCCAAATCCATCCACAAGGCTATACCTCTTCTGAAATACTACAGACGATGGCGGAAACTCCTCCTTAAACATCCGATAATCATGCCTTTTTCCATTCATAGTTGGGCTCCCATATCCGGGTCCGTTTCTTCTTGTCGGAAATGATTATATTTTTCCGAGTATGTATTTTATTCTTTCCAGAGTAGTTTTCTTTCTGTTTCTCGTTGTTTTTTGGCCTCTGGATCGGTCTTTCGGTACCATCAATTAATAGATCCTTAACATCTGGGAATATCTCTAACAACTCTTCTACAGTGCTGATTTTCCTCTCTGGCAGTACCATCTTTCTACCAAGTACTTTCTCCAGTATTGACGCAAATTTATGGGTATTACGGTTTTCATTCGATCTATTGAGGTCAAATAGGAACCCCAAGATATCAAAAGTGGGGTAATGGCTTTCATCAGTCTATTGTCGCCTAACGCTCGATCAATGTTCAGCATAGTTTATGAGATATATCTCATTTAATTTAAAGATTTTTGATGGAAGTGAATGCTAATTAGCAACAAGCCTAGTATAGGTATATGCTCAATATCATGCAGAGTTTTAAAAAGGGTCTGCAGTTACAAAAAACCGGAAATCTGTGTTCATCCATGTTAATGGCTTCGACGCTGCTGTCGCAGTCAGTGGCTTACAAAAGTTTTTAGCCACGGATTAACACCGATTTCACTGATTAACCAATCCAATCATATTTGTATTTGCCGGGTTGGCGTCATGTTTTCAACCGACCAGAACAAATTAAAAAGTCTCAGAGTGCATGCACTCGCGAATTAATAGACCGGCGTTTTCCCTTCGCGATTAATATAAATATGTCTTCCATCAACTCAGGTCCCACAAAACGCCTCCACTGCCCTGCGAAGCGTTTCCGGAATCTCCCGTGTCGTCAACTGGTCGAGTCCCACCGTCGAATCAAGCGTTAGCGGCGTTACTGATATGTGGTGCTGTGCGAGGGCATGTACGTCGGTGCCAGGTTCGTCATCCTGCACGAGATCGCCATTGATCCAGTAATACGGACGCCCCCGCGGGTCATGCCGCTTCTCAACAGCAGTCTTGAATATCTTTCTCGACAGTCTCGTGATCTCGATCTTGGTATCGAGGACTGCGTTTCGCGGGATGTTGACGTTTAACACATCCACACCATCCGGAAAACCCTTTCTAAGCGCGTATTTTGCAATCCTTCCGACCAGATTGATCCCTGCATCGAAATCGTACTCATAATGCCTGAGATCGTCGAACTTGTCGCCCTGATCCACCACCTGAATCGATGCTGCTATCGTTGGGATGCCGTAGCTGGCAGCTTCGAGTGCGGCACCGATCGTGCCGGATGTGGTCACTGTGTCGGTGCTGATGTTCTCGCCGATATTAAACCCGGATACGCAGAGATCAGGGAGCTGGTCCATGATGGCAAAGATCGCAAGGATCACAGAATCGGCAGGCGTTCCCGCGACCGCATACGCCTCGAACGCGTCCAGTTTGATCTCAGAGAATCTCAAGGGCTCGAAGACCGACACCGATCTCCCGACACCTGATTTCTGCATCGATGGCGCCACGACGCTGACGTTTCCGAGATCGCGGACGCTGCTGTATGCTGCCCTGATGCCTGACGAGTACACGCTGTCGTCGTTTGTAACGAGTATGGCTGGCATTGATGAGTGTGAATCGTGATTCATGATGCTTACCGATCTCTGGTCTTTGTGGTCATTTGAGTTAAGGGTTCTGGGACGAGGCGGGGGGCAGGACGAGACAGCTACTTTTTTAGCCGAGTATATGACAACAAGATTGACATAATAGTATGGAAACAATGATACCATAGCGATGGAGAATATCGGACAAGGGAACACGAACTATGAAGATATATTGAAACGGATCGTGGATAGAATTGGGGATAAATTAGGCGAAGACGTGTTATCTATAGTATTGTTTGGATCTATGATCCGTAGGGAATTTATAGAGAGTTCTAACATCGATATGCTGGTCATAGCAAGAAATCTTCCCGATTACTGGAGGGGTAGATATAAAATTCTGATAGAACTTGCTGAAATCAGATCTGATCATGAAAGACCGGTTCATATCACATTAACCTACGAATACGAGATGAACGCATCTATAGATCAGGGAGCTCCTCTGGCATTTGGGTTACATGATGCGAACCGGGTTATATTTGGCAGAGACAGATTCTTTGAGAAACTTATGAGACAGTTAGAGGATAACATGAAACGATGGGGTGTGAAAAAAATCGGAAACGGTGAGTGGTTTGCACCGGGGTTGGCTGTGATCGATGCCTAAAGAGATTGCAGACGTGTCTCACACTGGCAGGGCGGATCATTACTGACGACCACCTGGTTTCCGATCGGTTTGTAGATATATTTAGAGAGATGCCTGTCGAAGTCGTGAGGGGTGCGAAGTTTCTTGAACATCATAAGACGAGGTTAAGGTATCCATTATTCACAGATCCGAGTAGATCTATGTGGATTCCGTCGAGAGAGTATACCAGAGACGATGCGACAGGGGCTTATAGAAAATCGGATCGTATATTTAGCACCAACTAAGCTTTTGGAAGATAAATATGGAATTGTGTTTGGATTGATGGATTTTTAACTCATCAATCCAAACTATTTCCGCCATATTATCGGTATCCGACGTACGAACTTGGCTCCTTTACAGGCGCTCCGCCCTTGAACTTCTCCTGTACCCGCTGGTAATGGTCCGTGAGATCAGAGCTTACAGTCGCTCGTATCTTCTGCAAAGCCTCCTCGAAATGCCGCATCTCGATCTGATCGAGATCTTCACGCATCGCAAGCATAGCAGACTCCCTGCAGAGAGATTCGATATCGGCGCCGACATAACCCTCAGTTATATCAGCGAGTTCAGTGAGATCCACATTCGTTAGTGGCATCCCGCTTGTGTGAATCCGCAGGATGGCTTCTCTTCCGGACTTCGTTGGCACTCCCGCATACACGAGCCGGTCAAACCTTCCTGACCTGATAAGCGCCGGATCGACGATGTCGGGGCGGTTGGTGGCAGCAACCACGATCACCGCCTTGAGCGTCTGGAGCCCGTCCAGTTCGGTCAAGAGCTGGTTTAGCACGCGGTCAGTGACTCTTGATGAGTCCATCCCGCGAACCGGTGCGAGCGCGTCCAGTTCATCGAAGAATATGATGGCCGGCGCAACCTGTTTTGCCTTTTTAAACGTCTCCCGAATTGCTTTTTCGGATTCCCCGACCCACTTCGAGAGTAGTTGCGGACCGCTTATGCTGATGAAATTGGCATTTGATTCGTTTGCAGCAGCCTTTGCAAGCAGGGTCTTTCCTGTTCCTGGGGGGCCATACAAAAGAATGCCTTTCGGCGGCGTTATGCCCATCTTCCCGAAACGTTCCGGATTCTTAAGCGGCCATTCGATCACCTCCTGAAGTTCCTGCCGTACCGCATCCATTCCTCCGACGTCAGCCCATGTAACATGCGGAATCTCGACAAGCACCTCGCGCATCGCAGATGGTTCGATCTCACGCAGCGCCTCCTCGAAATCTCCCTCTGTGACAATCATATTGTCCAGTACATCCTTTGGAATCTCCTCGTCGTCAAGATTGATCTCAGGTAGATACCTGCGCAGCGCTTTCATTGCAGATTCCCGTGTCAGCGATGATAGGTCTGCGCCAACGAAGCCGTGGGTATTCTTTGCAATCTCAGATACATCCACATAACCGGAGAGGGATACATTCAGCTCACCGTTCTCCTTTTTAACGTTCAAGTCGCGGATTTCACCATCGCTGATTTTTAATGTTACTTTCTCTTCCGTCTCATCGATCACCATCTCGACTGAGTTTTCGCCCTTAACGATGCGGATGGTTTTGTCGTCGCCGGATTTGCGGATTTCCGCACCTTCCATCCAGCTAATATCGTGATCGTCAGTGAGGTACCTTAAGAGTCTCTCGTTATCGTTTCCCGGGACGTTATTCCAGTTGAATAAATATCTGGAGAAAGGCATCCCGCGCACATGAATCTGCAGGATTTCGATACGGTCTTCCATATCCGGAACACCGATCTCGATCTCCCTGTCAAATCTTCCGGGGCGGCGGAGTGCCGGGTCGATCGCATTCACACGGTTCGTTGCCGCGATCACGGCAACTTGACCACGCTCTTCGAGACCGTCCATCAAAGATAGCAACTGGGCAACCACTCTCCGTTCCACCTCTCCGTAAACATCCTCTCGTTTCGGGGCAATCGAATCGATCTCATCGATGAAAACGATTGAAGGCGACTTTTCTTCAGCTTCCTCAAAAATATCCCGCAGCCGCTGCTCGCTCTCTCCGTAATACTTGCCCATAACCTCAGGTCCTGCGAGGTATATGAAATGAGCTCCGGATTCGTTTGCTACCGCCTTCGCAATTAACGTTTTCCCGGTTCCAGGAGGTCCGTGCATCAGTAGCCCCTTCGGAGGGTCGATGCCCAGTTTCTGGAATACTTCGGGATGTTTCATCGGCAGTTCGATCATCTCACGCACCCGGTCGACCTCATCATGAAGCCCACCGATATCCTCGTACGTGATGCCGGTACCTTTCGCAGAGTCAAAGCCTATGACCGGTTTTTCGAGCAGCACGATCTCGGTCTGTTTGTCCACCAGCACCATCCCTTCCGGTACCGTCTCGGTCACAATGAGCGGTAGCATCTGCCCCCCAAACGGGGACGGCGTCGTCAGAATGGGGATGATATCGCCGAGCAGGATAGGACGCTTGAACGTCTGCTGCTTCACGATGGTCTCGGCATCAGGACCGAACTGGACCTCCGAACCCTGCGGCGGGGCAAAAACCACTTGTTCGGCATCTTTTACGGGCGCACGTCTGATCTTCACCCGCTCCCCGATCCCGCTGCCAGCGTTCTGGCGCACATAACTGTCGATCCGTATAGTCTCCTGCCCCCAGTCCTGCCGATCAGCGCGCCAGACCTTCGCACCGGTCACTCTCCTGCCTTCGATCTCGATGATGTCACCGGGTGACAATTGAAGCGTCTGAAGGACGTAAGGGTCGAGGCGCGCCATCCCCCTTCCCGCATCCTTCGGATACGCCTTTACAACCGTTAATTGAATTTCGTTCATGAATGTCCGCCTGTTAGATTTGGCTTTATGCTGGTATATCTGTCTCGGATTGGCTATAAAGGTTACAGGGCACTGTCGGATACTCTATTGAAATCACTGTATCACTGAATTTCCTTATCACCGCAGAGTACGCGGGAGTTCGTAGAGAATTGGATCTGTCTTAAAACTCTGCACCTCCTCACACCCTTTGCACATTTCACGGGGCTAAATCACTTGATTCTCAGACAGTCTCGGTTACAAGAAATGGGGCTGGTGCGATTCGAACACACGATCGACGGGTCTCTCCGAACCCTCGAAGGTCGAGGAGGGCACATCAGTGCTCCAACGGCTCATCATACACCCGCCCCGTCGGGCAGGCGTCAGTAGACCCGTTGTTCATCATTTATCCGCTGGAGCCCGTCGCCATACCTGGCTAGGCCACAGCCCCGGTGGGCCCGATGCGATTCGAACGCATGATCCCCGCCGTGTAAAGGCGGTGTCATAACCGACTAGACCACGGGCCCTGCATCATGATCAAGTGATGTTATGCTTCATAAGATATTCGGTCATGCTGGAGCGTCGCGACTTGTGGTGCCGACTTAAGTAACACTGCAACCACTCAGGTATGTTGATCGGTCTCCCGATTGCGATCCTGTATCCTCTGGCAAGAAAAATAACCGCGGAGGGCGCAGGAGCGCCGAGATAAATTCATACTCGCCAGCTGGTGAAAATCCAGCCTGAGGAAAGGTTAGCCACCACCTCAGAACTGAACCCCGCACGCAGCCCG
>JAYEGI010000026.1:18619-20730 GCA_034659035.1 Methanobacteriota archaeon | reverse complement strand
CCTGGTGTGTGGTGAGTCTACTCAGTTTTTGCATGGTCCGGACAATTGATGAGCGACCATTTAGTATGCAGATAGTGATATATTGATTTAGTGATGGTTGACTGTCACGGGAGATACCAGAGAGCCCGCATTAGTTGCCATCTGTAAGCCGGAAACCGTCTGTCCATTCCCTACAACGCCTCTGCAGTCATTGTAGTCTGGTTTCGTGCCTTTTGGCCTAAGCGTAACAATCCACTTTCGCCCGATCCCGCGTTACGACTCTTTCAATGGTTCGCATTACTCTTCATAGTGTTCTTATCCTGGCGGTTGATCCGAATTGGATTTTCCGATTTTCCACGTTGTTCTGTATTCTTAACCGCGCAGACGTTACCATCTGCACGATCACAGTAGGATTACCCCAAATGGAAGGGGTAGCCAGTTAGGCAATCTGTGACGTAGCTTCTTGTCGATAGGCAGAGCACGCGGGGGATCAGACCGATCTTAGAACTCTGCGCCCCCGCGGTGATATATCACTGGATTTTTAGACCGTGTCGGCGCGACTCATGAGATCATAGCCTGCCAGATCATTAGCGCATCGACTGAGGTAACTACCCCATCTGCGTTCATATCCGCTGCAGAATCAATATCAGTGCTGCTAGCAGCCATCTGTAGGGCAATTATCACATCCGCAGTCGAGAGTATTCCATCGTGGTTGACATCGCCGCACAATGTTGTAACCGTCACTGTGCTTTCACCACTGATAGCAACGGGACTGACATTATACGCGGACACCTGTCCGGTTATATAGTATAAGTCCTTTGGCGTAGCACTCGCAGGCATGGTAACATTGTATATCACCGTCCTGGTTTCTCCGCTGGGCATCGCAGTCGTCCACACCCATTCAGTGCTGGCTGCTTTGTATGTTGCTCCACCGTTGTCCACATCTGTGACAGCCCATCCTGTCGGAAGGTTCTCGTCCATCATGGGTGCCTGAATGTCTTCGTTCGCGGCTAACGTAAGCGTCACCGTGAACGTTGATCCCGGGTTAACTGTCTGGTCGGAGATGTCTCTGGTTGCGGATACCGGATCCACAGCGGTTCCGGGTTCCACTGTCACTACGCTCTTGCCGCCGATAGTAGCAGGACTGACATTATACGCGGACGCCTGCCCGGTTATGTTGTAGTCATGTAGCATAGCATCTGCAGGCACGGTAACATCGTATATCACCAATTTGGTTTCTCCGCTGGGCATCGCAGTCGTCCACACCCATTCAGTGCTGGCTGCTTTGTAGGTTGCTCCGTCGTTTAACACTGCTGTGACAGTCCATCCTGCCGGAAGATTCTCGTCCAGCGTGGGTGCCTGTAGGTCTTCGTTCGCGGTCAATGTAAGCGTCACCGTAAACGTTGATTCAGGGTTAACTGTCTGATCTGAGATGTCTCTGGTTGCCGATATCGGATCGAGTGGATCACCACAGACGCAGACCTCAGTAGCGCCGGTGACTGTATAATCCTGCGTGTCCTCATCTCTGATGACGCCACTGATGCCGCAGCATGCTCCTGTAACAGCGGGTGCCGAAACAGTGTATGTGAATGTCGTTGGACCGCTTCCCGCGAGCATAAATGAGACAGTGTTGCCGTCGACTGCCGCATCAGTTGCTGTTGTGCTCTGGTATTCCCAGCCATCACATAGGGTCTCTATCACTGCACCTACGCTTCCGTAGTTGTCTGCTTCAATGGTGACCGTAAAGTTCTCGCCTGCATTGACGCAATCAACTGGAAGAGTTCTTGTTGCTGTTGCTGCAGTGGCTGGCATAACTGCCATCATTCCCATTACCACAACAAGCAACATCATACTTATTATTCTGGTATTCATATAGTATCCCTCCACAAAATACGAAGAACGGTGCTTAACTACACCATCCCCCAAGCAAATGGTTCTACTGCTATACTACTGTCACTGTGCTCATCACCGATATCAACCGGATCAACAGCATACGCTGACGTCTGTCCGGTTATGTCGTAGTCCTGTGGCATAGTACCCGCAGGTACTGTAACCTCATATACCACAGTCCTGGTTTCTCCGCTGGGCATCGCAGCCATCCACACCCATTCAGTGGTGGCTGCTTTGTAGGT
>JAYEGI010000026.1:0-18519 GCA_034659035.1 Methanobacteriota archaeon | reverse complement strand
TGCTCCGTCGTTTGACACCTCTGTGACGGTCCATCCTGTCGGAAGGTTCTCGTCCAGTGTGGGTGCCTGAATGTCTTCGTTCGCGGTTAACGTAAGCGTCACCACAAACGTTGATCCGGCTTCAACCGTCCGGTCGGAGATATCTCTGGTTGCTGATATCGGATCCACCGTGGTTCTGGATTCTATCGTCACTATGCTTCCACCACTGATATCAACCGGATCAACAGCATACGCTGACGTCTGTCCGGTTATGTCGTAGTCCTGTGGCGTAGTACCCGCAGGTACTGTAACCTCATATACCACGGTCCTGGTTTCTCCGCTGGGCATCGCAGCCATCCACACCCATTCAGTGGTGGCTGCTTTGTAGGTTGCTCCGTCGTTTGACACCTCTGTGACGGTCCATCCTGTCGGAAGGTTCTCGTCCAGTGTGGGTGCCTGAATGTCTTCGTTCGCGGTTAACGTAAGCGTCACCACAAACGTTGATCCGGCTTCAACCATCCGGTCGGAGATGTTTCTGGTTGCTGCTATCAGATCCACCGTGGTTCCTGATTCTATCGTCACTGCACTCTCGCCGCCGATAGTACTAGGACTGACCTCATGAGCGGATGCCTGTCCGGTTATGCGATAGTCCTGTGGCATAGTACCCGCAGGTACTGTGACATCATATATCACGGTCCTGGTTTCTCCGCTGGACATTGCAGTCGTCCACACCCATTCAGTGGTGGCTGCTTTGTAGGTTGCTCCGTCGTTTGACACCTCTGTGACGGTCCATCCTGTCAGAAGGTTCTCGTCCAGTGTGGGTGCCTGAATGTCTTCGTTCGCGGTTAACGTGAGCGTCACCGTGAACGTTGATCCGGCTTCAACCGTCCGGTCGGAGATGTTTCTGGTTGCTGATATCGGATCCACCGTGGTTCTGGATTCTATCGTCACTATGCTTTCAGCACTGATATCAACCGGATCAACAGCATACGCTGACGTCTGTCCGGTTATATCGTAGTCCTGTGGCGTAGTACCCGCAGGTACTGTAACCTCATATACCACGGTCCTGGTTTCTCCGCTGGACATAGCAGTCATCCACACCCATTCAGTGGTGGATGTTCTGTATGCTGCTCCACCGTTGTCTACCACTGTGACAGCCCATCCTGTCGGAAGGTTCTCGTCCATCATGGGTGCCTGAATGTCTTCGTTCGCGGTTAACGTAATCGTCACCACAAACGTTGATCCGGCTTCAACCGTCCGGTCGGAGATGTCTCTGGTTGCTGATATTGGATCGGGTGGATCACCACCGACGCAGACCTCAGTAGCGCCGGTGACTGTATAATCTACCCTTTCCACATCTCTAATGATCCCGCTGATAGGGCAGCACGCTCCTTGATCATCAGGCGCCGAAACAGTGTATGTGAAAGTCCTTGGACCGATTCCCATTAATAGGAATACGACGGTGTTGTCTACGGTTTTCACAGCGTCCACATCTCCTGTTACGCCTTTGTACTTCCAGCCGTTGCAGAGGGTCTCCATCACTGCACCTACGCCTCCGTAGTTGTCTGCTTCAATGGTGACCGTAAAGTTCTCACCTGCATTGACGCAATCAACTGGAAGAGTTCTTGTTGCTGTTGCTGCAGTGGCTGGCATAACTGCTATCATTCCCATTACCACAACAAGCAACATCATAATTATTGCAACTGTTATCGTTCTAATTTTCATACAGCGTTCCTCCAAAAGGAAAAGTATGAAGAATGGTGCTTAAGTGCACCATCCTCCAAGCAAGCATGCCTACAATGTGTCAAATGTTTCTTGTTTGACAAACGCACCATATCCGGATGGACTAATAAGCGTTTTTCGCAGACAGCAATTCGGATTCTGATTTAAGACCTCCTGCTCTTCTTTATGGTTATGCCTGCACCAATGAGACATATCATGCTAATAACTACGCAAATTCCAGGCGTTGTCATAACCGGCACTTCCGTCAGTGGTGATGCTGTTTCTATTGTCACTGTGCTTTCACCACTGATATCAACCGGATCAACAGCATACGCCGACGTCTGTCCGGTTATGTCGTAGTCCTGTGGCGTAGCACCTGCAGGCACTGTGACCTCATATACCACAGTCCTGGTTTCTCCGCTGGGCATAGCAGTCGTCCACACCCATTCAGTGCTGGCTGCTTTGTAGGTTGCTCCGTCGTTTGACACATCTGTGACAGCCCATCCGGCTGGAAGGTTCTCGTCCAGTGTGGGCGCCTGAATGTCTTCGTTCGCGGTTAACGTAAGCGTCACCGTGAACGTTGATCCGGCTTCAACCGTCTGGTCGGAGATGTCTCTGGTTGCTGACATCGGATCCACCGTGGTTCCTGATTCTATCGTCACTGCACTCTCGCCGCCGATAGTAGCAGGACTGACCTCATGAGCGGATGCTTGTCCGGTTATGTCATAGTCCTGTGGCGTAGCACCTGCAGGCACTGTGACCTCATATACCACAGTCCTGGTTTCTCCGCTGGGCATAGCAGTCGTCCACACCCATTCAGTGCTGGCTGCTTTGTAGGTTGCTCCGTCGTTTGACACATCTGTGACAGCCCATCCGGCTGGAAGGTTCTCGTCCAGTGTGGGCGCCTGAATGTCTTCGTTCGCGGTTAACGTAAGCGTCACCGTGAACGTTGATCCGGCTTCAACCGTCTGGTCGGAGATGTCTCTGGTTGCTGATATCGGGTCGGGTGGATCACCACAGACGCAGACCTCAGTAGCGCCTGTGAGCGTATGGTCATGCGTGTCCTCATCTCTGATGATTCCGCTGATGTCGCAGCATGCTCCTGTAACAGCGGGTGCCGAAACAGTGTATGTGAATGTCGTTGGACCGCTTCCCGCGAGCATAAATGAGACAGTGTTGCCGTCGACTACCGCATCAGTTGCTGTTGTGCTCTGGTATTCCCAGCCATCACATAGGGTCTCTATCACTGCACCTACGCTTCCGTAGTTGTCTGCTTCAATGGTGACTGTAAAGTCCTCGCCTGCATTGACGCAATCAACTGGAAGGGTTCTTGTTGCTGTTGCTGCAGTTGCTGGCATGACTAACATCGTTCCCAGCGCCGCAATGAGCAACATCGCAATTACTATCAGTTTCACTTCCATTCATATCCCTCCAAAATTCCCGTTTTGTTGTTATAGCATCTTTGTTCCGCTGCTTGTGTGACCTCTCATCCCGATAGCCATTCTGCTATAATCCATTGGAACTCTGGCGTGCTCATCACATGTCCCCTTACTGGTATATCATCCAACCAGTGGTGAATGGCGGCTTGAAGTTCAGTTGTGGTTACGGTGGACCCTTCTTCTGAATCCGGACCCATCCACTCATCCCACCAATTGCTCTCCACGTATGTGCAGACTTCACAGCTTCCTTCGACCCCGTGAGTTGCTCCAGTCTCGTCCCTGAGGATTCCACCAATTATACAACATGAATCCGACTCAGTGGGTGCCAAAACAGTGTATGTGAACGTCTTTGGACCGCTTCCCGTCAGCGGGAATGAGATGGTGTTGGCATCGATCAGCGTAACACTATCAGCCGTTGTGCTCTGATATATCCAGCCATCGCAGATAACCTCTATCACTGCACCTACGCTCCCGTAGTTGTCTGCTTCAATGGTGACTGTAAAGTTCTCGCCTGCATTGACGCGATCAACTGGAAGGGTTCTTGTTGCTGTTGGTTCCACACTGTAGACACAGACCTCAGTAGCGCCAGTGACTGCATAATCATGCGTGTCCTCATCTCTGATGATTCCGCTGATATCGCAGCATCCAGTACCAGGTGCTGAAACAGTGTATGTGAACGTCTTTGGACCGCTTCCCGCGAGCATAAATGAGACAGTGTTGCCGTCGACTATCGCATCAGTTGCTGTTGTGCTCTGGTATTCCCAGCCATCACATAGGGTCTCTATCACTGCACCTACGCTTCCGTAGTTGTCTGCTTCAATAGTGACTGTAAAGTCCTCGCCTGCATTGACGCAATCAACTGGAAGGGTTCTTGTTGCTGTTGGTTCCACACTGTAGACACAGACCTCAGTGGCGCCAGTGACTGCATAATCATGCGTATCCTCATCTCTGATGATTCCGCTGATATCGCAGCATCCAGTACCAGGTGCTGAAACAGTGTATGTGAATGTCGTTGGACCGCTTCCCGCGAGCATAAATGAGACAGTGTTGCCGTCGACTACTGCATCAGTTGCTGTTGTGCTCTGGTATTCCCAGCCATCACATAGGGTTTCTATCACTGCACCTAAGCTCCCGTAGTTGTCTGCTTCAATGGTGACTGTAAAGTCCTCGCCTGCATTGACACAATCAACTGGAAGGGTTCTTGTTGCTGTTGGTTCGTCTGGACCGCTGCAAACACAGACCACAGTAGCGCCAGTGACTGCATAATCATGCGTATCCTCATCTCTGATGATTCCGCTGATATCGCAGCATCCAGTACCAGGTGCTGAAACAGTGTATGTGAATGTCGTTGGACCGCTTCCCGCGAGCATAAATGAGACAGTGTTGCCGTCGACTACTGCATCAGTTGCTGTTGTGCTCTGGTATTCCCAGCCATCACATAGGGTTTCTATCACTGCACCTAAGCTCCCGTAGTTGTCTGCTTCAATGGTGACTGTAAAGTCCTCGCCTGCATTGACACAATCAACTGGAAGGGTTCTTGTTGCTGTTGCTGCAGTGGCTGGCATGACTAACATCGTTCCCAGCGCCGCAATGAGCAACATCGTAACGGTTATTGTTCTAATCTTCATTTATCATCCCTCCAAAAAAGAAAGGATGGTGGGTGGTGCTTAACTGCACCATCCCCCAAGCAAGTATGCCCACAGAATGTCGAGTGCATCCTGTTTAACAAACGTGCCATCGCTGAATGGGCCGGTGTTGAGTAGATAGTCCCAGAGAGCGTTCATCGCTTCGGGCTTGTCCACTACACCATCGCTATTTCCACCATGTCCCTGATTATCGTAGTAATCGCAGGCCGTATCTGGAGTTGGTGTTATAGCTTTGTTCATATAGAGTCCGGTACCATCCGCTGCATCGTATGCGAACATGACCCGCGCATCGCACGAGTTCGGCGCTGTAAACGAGCTTGTCACAAGCCAGTCACTATCGTCATCATCGATGTCTGGTAGCTCCGGATACACGAACTCCTTGTAGAAGTCAGGCATCGTGTGTATGTCAAGCCATTGCCACCCCTCTACATGCCCTTCATCCAGGATCTCGAGCAGGTTCGTGTCAAACCTGGGCTCAATATCCTTGTGTGTGAAGTAGATGTCAAGTGCTGGCACGTCTGATATGATGCGCTCCTCCACGGTGTCGTATGCGGACACTACCCCATCTCCGTACGGATAGTAGGTTGGACACGGATTATCAACTCCATCAGGTATGCCGATATTGTCAACCATCTCATGGACCATGTTAAATGGTGGTAGCAGTGGCATAAGCTCGCCATCCATTACACACTCCTTGATGACCGAGAGGTCCTCAAGGTTGACATCCTCATGCTCTGGAGTTGGGTTCCTGATCGTTATATACTTGAGGCTGTCCTCAGTTGGTCCGTAGATCATCGCGACATCGTACTCTGCTCCGCCAACGAAGAACGTCTCTCCTGTGTGAAGCAGCCGTCCGACCTGGACATAAGCCCGGTCTCCGCCTGTTGCGA
The DNA here is from genome assembly GCA_034659035.1 of Methanobacteriota archaeon. Taxonomy (GTDB): domain Archaea; phylum Halobacteriota; class Methanosarcinia; order Methanosarcinales; family Methanogasteraceae; genus Methanogaster_A. The sequence continues at coordinate 12,843 of JAYEGI010000026.1, read as the reverse complement.
TCGCCTTGATGTACCAGGGCTCATAGAAGGTTGCTGCTGCGTTGTTTGCAGTGTGCCTGCCAGCCCTCACATAATCACCCGGTACGATCTGTGCCATGAAATTCTGCTCTATAAGCTCAGGCGCAGCGTTTCCAAGGTAGTAGATATCAACCACCATGTTGATGAGTGGCGGCGATCCGCTTATTACCTCGACATTCTTAACCACTATCTTGTGGTCCAGGAATGTGAGTTCTTCATCCTCGTACAGCTCGAAGGTCTCAGATGATATATCGATGTTCTTGGGTGTACCAAAGACATCTCTCAGTACTATCCAATCATCAACGCCGTTGTTGTCGATATCACAGCTATCAATACCGATCTGGGCATCATCGTTGTCAGTTACCGGCAGCCAGAACTTCGTCCAGTATGATTCATCCGGACTCAGTGCCGTGCCGTATGTTGGCATGTAGTGCTTGTCGATGAACATGTAGGTGTACTCGGTTATGACATCCTCTGACTCGTAGATGTTCGGATTGTCGAGCCATACATCACCCACAGGTTCCAGGTACTCCGGAATAAACCACTGTCGTGCAAAGATTTTCATCTTTGAGTCGATGTTGCTCACAAAGATACCATCCATTCTCACCACTGCCGGGTTGAATGTGACAAAGTCCTTACCAGGTGCCTCATCACTCAAAGGATCAAACGGTGCCTCCGGATCGGTGTACGGGAATGCTGCATCGTAGGATTCATTCTCGCCATAGAGCCTCAGTGCGTTATAGCCCTCGTAGTTGTTGATGTATATGTCCTGCTCACCAGTTGCCTGGTCGTATGCGAACATGACCCGGGCACCGCATGAGTTTGGTGCTTCCCATGATGACACAAGCAGGAAATCACCAGTTCCGTCGTCGATGTCTGGTAGCTCCGGATATACGAACTCCTTGTAGAAGTCAGGCATCGTGTGGATGTCAAGCCACTTCCAGGATTCTTCGACTGGAAGAATAATTGTTATAAGATCAAGTATAACATCCGGAAGCTCTGCTGCATTATCCAACTTAAAGTACGCACCGTCGGTCTCTTCTGCCATATACTCCCATGCCTTAACCCCATATCCGGTACCATGGACCGCCAGTATGACTATACCGTTGTCAGCGGCATCGGCCACAACGGTCTGGAAGTCAAGATCGTCATCGGTTCCCATTAACTCATCTCTGCCAGGATCGCCACCGGTGTTGTCCGGATTGGTGTCACCATCGTAGTCGAAGTCTGTGTCATGAGGAGGCGCATCCCCGATCATGATGAGTATTTTCACCGCATCAGTTCGGAATCCGATATCCGAATCCGAATAGGATTCGTATATTATCCGAGGATAGTCCTGAGGACCATCAGCACCCCAGCCCAATGTCAATCCATTTATGGCAGCTTCAACCGCACTTATATCTGTTGTCAGTGGTTCATCCAATTTGTATGGATAATCTCCACTTCCGGCGGCGTCACCGTACAGTGCAGTGTATGTCTCCGGGGTTGACCCTATCTCAGTTGTGGTATATGTGCCATTGTAATCCATGTAGGAAACCAACCCGAACCGGGAGTCCGGAATCATAACATTCACAGCGTTCATGACAGCTTTTGATTCACTCTTCATGGCATCCAACTCACCACCCATACTACCAGTGAGATCCATAGCGAATAATATATCCACAGGTCCTGTCGCGGTTCCGTAGGTCTCATTCAGAATCTCAAGCAGGTTCGTGTCAAACCTATGCTCGAGGTCCTTGCATGGGAAGTATATCTCAAGTGGATCGACATTGTTGATCCTTCGTTTCTGGACCGTGTCGTATGCAGTCAGTATATTACTGTCGTCCGGATAATGGATTGGACAGGGGTCATCAACACTATCAGGTATGTTGATGTCATCGATCATGTCGTGGACTCTGTTAAATGGTGGCAGCAGTGGCATAAGCTCGCCATCCAGCACGCACTCTTTTATAACAGAGAGATCCTCAAGGTTGACATCTTCATGCTCTGGCGTTGGATTCCTGATCGTTATGTACTTGAGGCTGTCCTCAGTTGGTCCATAGATCATCGCGACATCGTACTCTGCTCCGTCAACGAAGAACGTCTCTCCTGTGTGAAGCAGCCGTCCGACCTGGACATAAGCCCGGTCTCCGCCTGTTGCGATCGCCTTGACGTACCATGGCTCATAGAAAGTTGGTGCTGCGTTGTTTGCGGTGTGCCTGCCAGTCCTCACATACTCACTCGGAACGATCTGTGCCATGAATGCTGGCTTAATAAGCTCAGGCACATCGTTTCCAGTGTAATAGATATCAACCACGATGTTGATGAGTGCCGGTGTTCCGCTTATTACCTCAACATTCTTAACCGATATCATGTGGTCCAGGAATGTAAGGTTTTCGCCCTCGACAAGCTCGAAAGTCTCTGTGGATATATCGATATCCTTTCCACCCGGGCGGCTTACAACATCTCTGAGAACAACCCAGTCATCGCTGCCATCGAAGTCAACATCACACCCATCGATACCAATCTGGTCGTCATCGTTGTCAGCTATCGGCAGCCAGAACCTCGTCCAGTACGATCCGCCTGCATCCTGTGCTGTGCCGTATGTTGGGTTGTCATGTTTGTCAACAAACATGTATGTGTACTCTGTCACAACATCTTCTGACACGTAGTGGTTTGGATCATCGAGCCATACACGCCCTACAGGCTCAACAAGCTCTGGTACGAACCACTGTGTTGTAAAGGCCTTCATCATAGTATCGACATTACTCGCATAGAGTCCTGTGAGCTGGATGTACGCCGGATTAAAGACGACAAAGTCCTTGGGTGGCGCCTGATCACTCTGTGGATCAAACGGTGCCTCTGGGTCTGTGTACGGGAATGCTGCACTGAGCCCATCCTCGCCATATATTCTAAGTGTCGCATCAGCAGGCTCTGCTAGTGCCGGTGCCTGTAGTGCAACGATGGCTGCAATCATAATCACCATCATGGCAAATGTTGCCATTTTCTTCACGTTCATAGTAACCTCCTTTGTTTGTTGCGCGTATTTCACCACCGCGCAAACACAGGTTTTGCAACCTGTTTACATATAATGTCTATAATCTATACCACACATACATAAAATTAAATCCTTGTGTATGCGGAAAACATTGTCACTCAAATAGTGGTTATAGTTCGCGTGGTAACTTTTTATTTACCTCCTATGTTGCTTGCTGGTGTGCCTGAAACCTCTGTGTGAAGTTCCAGGGCACATCATCCACACCCACAACCGTGTGGAAAATGCCCACGGCTCAACATAGAAAAGCATATAAGCATGAACAGCGCGTATATCTACGCGCTGCGGACCGCAGCGCTTTTACACTTTTCGCATGATGTCACAGGTGTCTTTGTAATGCTTTACTTGTAATGTAGCACAACATAAAGACCCCTGAGAATTTTTGTTATGGATGCAAGTAACCCAACCACCCCATTACACTTAAGCATTTCGGTCACGGGGGCTTGCTATCAATTTATTGGGAAATAGGTTGATTAAACTAAATTTTATCATCAAAATATCCTAACCAATGGCAAAAAACACGCAACTCGAATCAACAAGAGCCTCGAAACAACATCAGCACCAGATCTTATAACACTTATCTTTAGGTCGCGCGGGGTGGTTGAAGCAGGGGGCGATCCACCCAATGTTGAACCCCGTTCACGACCTTTCAGTAGCACCGCAAACCAAAAACACTCCCACTCATGAAAAGAGATAAGATGCATCCGACCGAATAGGGACTTTAAGTGAAGAACAAAAAGGAGATCATCGAAGCCGCGCTCTTTGCTGCAGGCGGCTCAGTTGATATAACCCGGTTAAGTGACCTGATCGATAAACCGGATGACGAGACATCCCTGATCGTAGACGGATTGGTCGAAGAGTACAGGGAACGGGAATCCGGAATCGAGATCATAAAATCTAGAAATGCAGAGTACCTGATGCAGGTTATGCCCGAGTACGTCGAATATGTGCGGTCGTTCGCTCCAAAAGAACTTCCTGCGCCTGTGCTTCGTACATTGTCGGTGATCGCATACCACCAGCCAGTAACACAGTCAGATCTCGTGAGGATTCGTGGAAATTCGGCTTATTCGCATGTGCATGACTTGATCGGGATGGAACTGATCGGATCCGTTCCGGAAGGGCATACAAAACTCCTTACGACGACGCATAGATTTGCAGAGTACTTCGGTCTGGATTCGAGCGACCCGGAAGCTATTCGGAATGCGCTTAAGTCAAAGATGGAGGCGCGGATCGGAGTCACCCCTATGTATGGATCGCTTCTGCGGCGGTGTGGAATTCCACATGTCGTAGTTGGTGCGTACAACCCGTCTGCAGAGGATCTCACCTTGTTTAGTGACATTCAGGTGCTTGTGATCTCGAAAGGGTATACGGACAAGGTACGCGGGGATTTTTCAGGGGACGTTATTGAGATCGCATCTGCCACCTTCGATGACCTGCTTGAATCTGTAAAAGCGATCGGAAGGTATGGCAGGAAGAACGATGTTTCGAAGGTTGTCATAGAACTGGAAGAATTGAAAGAGCGATATCATGAAAAATCGAGGAAACTAGATTCGGAACTGGATATCAAGGTAAAGCCAGCATCGGAAATGGCAGCCCGCATCCTGAATGATCTCGGATTTGCGATATCACAGACAGGAGTGCTGGTTGCGCCGGATTATCTCGGTACAGGGGACATTACGTACCCCACGCACAGCAATGCGTCTGCTGATGTGATCGAGCGGATAACTGCCAGATACGATGCTATACTCGAAGGGCTGCGCGAGTGATCGGTGAAAGTGTTTGTCACTCGATTGTCGCATCTATCGTAACATCGGTCTTCATCGAATATAAGACGAGAGCTCCTTTTTCGACCTGTGCGACGATCTCTTTCACGGTTTCCTTGTCGCCATCTGTCTTTATTATAGGCTTCACAACGATTGTCGTGAACATCATCCGCCCCCCTACCTTTTCAAGCGTCCCTTCTGCACTTGATTCGTAGGAGATGATGTTGATGCCGGCTTTCTTTGTCTTTGCGATGAACGTGGTCAGGACGCACGCATGTGCAGATGCGACAAAGAGTTCTTCAGGGCTTACAAAGCCTTCCGGACCACGGAATTCCGGAGGCGTGGCAAACTCAAAACTTGCCTTGTCTCCGAAAGATATGGTCGCCTGGTATCCGCTGTTCCATTCCAGCGTGTTCGAGAAGATGAATTTCGTTTCCATTGGTACTAAGCCTCCTTGTGATTGGATGATTGTGCAGATCGATTAAAAATCTTTGCTTCGGAGGGATTATACTTTCCGGTTCCACAAACTGTATCTGCCTATCCGAACCCCAATGCCCCCCTCGACACCAGAATAACGTGACTACCCTCATGCCTGATTAATTTTTTATAGGAGCGAACGAATAGGATTATATATAAGAGAGTTGAGCAGAGTTTCGGACACGATCCTTGCAGATCGAACGCAACGCAGACTGGTGACCGGTTTCGTACTGGTTTACGAACGCTTACATGCCATTGGCATGTCGGGATGCGCGGCTGGCAGGAACGTGGAAAACGCAGCTCAAAAACATCTCTTTGGTCAGGTGATCTGGATGAAAATAGGAATATTGTTGATCGGGACTTGCGCTATAGTTCATACGCTGATAGGGATGACTGCAACATGGTATGTGGACGACGACCGCGGAGCTGGCTATGGAGGATCGCGAGAGGCGAGAGCATGACTGGCAGCCGAATAATGGTAGTAGTGCTCATAGCCGCTCTGATGTTCGTGACGAACGCTGGTGCGATGGCGGTGGCAGAGGATGTGACATTTATCGGAAGTTGCGACACCGGAATTGCAAGTTACGTTGCTGTGTCAGGGGACTATGCGTACGTAATCGATGAGACTAATGGTCTTGTGATTGTGGATGTTAGCGACAAGAAATCACCCGAGGTTATGGGAAGTTACGACGCGGTAGAAGATGCATGTTCTGTTGCGATATCAGGTAACTATGCATACGTGACTGATAAGCACGACGGTCTTGTGATCGTGGATGTCAGCGACAAGGAGGAACCCGCGTATGTGGGACGTTACGAAGTCAGGGGATCTGCATATGCTGTTGTTGTGTCAGGTGATTATGCGTACGTAGCCGATCATAGTAATGGTCTTGTGATCGTGGATGTTAGCGACAAGGAGGGCCCAGTGTGTGCAGGACGTTACAGCGTCTCAAGAGATACGTATGGTGTTGCTGTATCAGATGACTATGCGTACGTAGTCGATTATAATAATGGTCTTATAGTTGTGAATATCAGCAACAAGGAACAACCTGTGCTTGCAGGGAGTCATAATATCAAAAAATGGTCGGTGGGTGTTACCGTGTCAGGCGACTACGCGTATGTAGCTAATGACATTAATGGTCTTGCAATCGTGGATGTCAGTGACGCGGAAGCACCGAAGCTTTCAGGAACTTACGATACCACACCCCATGTAGAGACTGTCATCGTGTCGGGCGACTATGCATACATGACAGATAAGGATAGAGGTCTTATGATTGTGGATGTCAGTGACGCGGAAGCACCGAAGCTTGTAGGGGGTTATGACACCGACGGAGACGCTCATGCTGTTGCCGTGTCGGGTGGCTATGCGTACGTAGCTGATGGTGGCAAAGGTCTCGTTATCCTGCACGTAGGCGCAGGCACACCTGCCCGCACCGCCACACCTGCTCGCACCGCCACAGCCGCGTCACCGGAAACTACGGCAGTTCCGAAAACTACACAAACTCTGGCAAAGAGTGCGGCAAGTGAAGGGCCGGGCTTCGGAGGTGTGTTCGCAGTCGCGGGTCTGCTTGCAATTGCATACCTGATGCGGCGGCAGAGATAATAGTAGAGAATATAACTAACCGGGGATGACTTGCAGCCCCCAATCATTTTTTCGGGCAAACCGAGAACCGAATTCCGCAAATTCTCGACACAGTCACGAACACATCTCGAGTAAGAGCTCTTCTCCGCTCATCGTGCCCCTCGCAATGAGCATGTCACCTGCGCAGAGAACCGTTCTTGCGCCGGGGCTATATATCCACCGTTCCCCCCGCTTGACTGCCATGATATGTACGCCGGTCTCAGTCTCGAGCTTGAGTTCGCCAAGCGACTTCTTGACAACCCCCGAACCCTGTGCGATCTGTAGCTTGGTGACTACCTCGTCAGACTCACGCACGGCAATCGCCATGATCGGATGCGGCTCAATCTCCCGAAGCACCACGTCTGCGATGCCGTAAGCCGCGTCAGAGATCGCTTCTGAGGCATTGGCGAGGTGCAAGAGTCCCCTGAGTTTATCCACATCCTCGATACTTTTTGCCGATTCGAGCACCCAGTGCTGGAGTTCGTACCTCATGCCGTCCATCTTATCCTCGATGTAGCGTACCTCCTCTGCGATCTCTTTATTATAAAAAAGCATTGCAGAATATGCAAGCCCGACCGCAAGTTCGGACATGTTCTTCATCTCCACGATCAAGTCAACCGCGCGGTCGAGATCGCCAAGTACGCGTTCCGGTTCGACTACGGTTCGCGCGTAATGCTTGCGAGTTGCGCACTCCATGAAGAGCGGCACGCCTTCATCATGCCCGCGTGCAAAGACCACATCGCCCGCATTCACAAGTGTGTTGTGATCAGGATCATATATCCAGTTTCTTTCCCGCCTGATCGCAATCAGCCATAATCCGGTCTCGGTCTCGAGTTTTATCTCCCCGAGCGTCCGTCCTGCCATCGGCGACTCCGGGCTGACCGTTGCGCTTGCAATCGTCTCCTCTGCGCCACGCAGATCCGGTTTCAGTTCAACAGGTATCCCGAGATCGAGGAGTGTGATCTTTGCGATATCGCCTGCCGCATTTGCGATGTTCTCGGCTGCCGCGCTAGCTTTCAGCACACCTGCAAGGGCTTCTGCCTCATCGATCCTTCGAGCGCTTAACATCGCGGATATCATCATGTAATAACCGAGGGTATCCATCTTCTCTTCGAGGCGGATAACCTCCATCGCGATCTCCCTGTCATCATAGATCACAGCCGAGTATGCAAGATCCATCATCAATTCGGAGGTATCCTTCATATCGATCAAGAGGTCTTTCATGCTCCTTGTGCAGTGTTTTAGTTCTTGTGTCATGTTTCTTAGAACATCCTTTTAATAGCAACTATGCAGACGGCTAATGGTTTCGTTGTTGCAGTTATGTTGCAAACCCACCACTCACCAGTTCTATAATCAGATGCAGTCCCGGATATCGCAGCCCTGTGCGGTATATCCGTATCTTCTCCGGTTGCGTCGTCCATGATGCTATTTCAGATTCCAGTACTATGCAAATACTTAATCTACTCTTCCCATATTAAATCCACCGAGACTGCTGATGCCACAAAATCATGACGGGGCGATTCAGAGTGGGGTTACCCCAATCTCTTCATGGTGAATCCTTTGCCGTAGATGGGGATGACCGGGATTAGGCACCATAACTACCTTATAGCGTTGCCGCCCAATACCAAAGACAAAAGGGTAACGGGCGAATCATGGATCCGATCCATATCTTTGCAGTCTTTGCGGCAGTCCTTGCGGTGGGCATCATCGCACAGATGGTCGGCAGGCTCACACAGATTCCGAGCATCGTCTTCTTGCTTGCGGCGGGTATACTGCTCGGACCGGAATGCGCAGGCTTAATTGATCCGTGGATATACGGCGATGGCTTGAACTTGATCATCACCTTTGCCGTGGTAATCATCGTGTTCGACGGCGGCATCAACGTCGATCTCAGGCACATCCGCAGGGTCTCGGGAAGTGTCCTCGCGCTGATCAGCATCGGCGTACTGATCAGCATGATCGGAGGCGCTGTTGCAGCTCATGAACTGGCAGGGCTTGACTGGTATTTCTCACTCCTCTTCGGCGCGCTGGTGGCGGCGACAGGTCCGACGGTCATTGTGCCGTTGATGAATGCGATACGGGCAAATAACCGGGTGCGGAGCATTCTGGAGGTCGAGGGCATATTTAATGATGCGATCAGCATAATTCTTGCTGCCCTTATTTTCGAATGGATCGTGACACCGTATCTGCACCCTGGATACGGGATTGCCATGTTCCTCATGAGAATTGCGACCGGTGGGGCAGTCGGGCTGGCTGGCGGGCTATTGTGCGTAGTTGCACTACCCAGGATCCATACCATCACCAGTGAACTGTTAAACATCACCACCATCTCCTTTGTCCTGATCACATACACGGTTGCAGAACTGATCTTAAACGAGACCGGAATCTTTGCGGTGGCGGTTGCCGCAATATGCGTAGGCGCGTCAGATATACCGAACAAACAGGAGATACAGGAGTTCAAAAGAGATTTATCGACCATTCTACTATCAATAATCTTTGTTCTTCTTGCTGCAATGCTACGATTTGACAGCATCCGGTCCATCGGGATAAACGGCGTATTTGTTGCTGCTGCCCTGATCTTCATTGTGAGACCCATTGCAGTCCTTGCATCGACCATCCATTCGCAACTGCGGTGGAAGGAGCGATTATTCATATCCGCGATAGGGCCTAAGGGGGTTGTGCCTGCATCGATGGCGACCTACTTCGCAATCGAACTTGCTGATGCAGAAGCGGGCAGTACCATCATGGGTCTTGTATTTATATGCATCATCATCACAGTAACACTGACTGGCATATCTGCAAGGCCTGTTGCAAGAGCACTTGGGGTGATACCGATGGAGATACTGATTGTCGGAGGCGGAGGGGTCGGATGTACGCTCGCACACCGCCTGATCCAGAGAGGCGAGAACGTGGTCGTGATAGATAAGGATCCTGAAAACTGCCGGCGCGTGGAGGAACTCGGAGTGCCCGCGGTAGAGGGGGATGCCGAGGACGTGGCGGTCCTTACGAAGGCAGGAATCAGAAACGCCAGATATCTTGTCGCGACCACCGATCAGGACGGTGTGAACCTGCTCGTCTGTCAGGTCGCAAAGAACAAGTTCGGGTTGGGGGAGGAGAAACTCGTCGCGCGGGTCAATGACCCGAAGAACCTGTCCACATTCCGCGATCTCGGCATCAGGTCGATGAGCCCGATCACATCGGCAGCCTCGATTCTGGATAATCTGATCACGCACCCGAGTCTCTTCTCGATGTACGAACTCGGCGAACGGGGCGATATCATCGAGATACCGGTAGCCAACCCGGAGATGATCGGAACGCCGGTAAGGGATCTCCATCTTCCTGCTGACGTCCTGATCGTGCTGGTTCGGAGGGGTGATGCAACGCTGATCCCGCACGGCGATCTGGTCATCGAGAGCGGGGATCGGGTCACGTTCATGGGCGCGAGGGATGCTGTTAGAAAGGCGGTCGATATGTTCTGGTAGTAGCGTAGTAGAGATGTGCAGCGCCTGAATCACGCGTCAGGTCATCTCAATGACCATTTTCCCCTTCCTCATCGGGACGATCTCGCGTCGCTCACCCTTAAACGTCCTTGCAAGTTCGCGCCCGTCCTGCAGGTGGTCGAGAAGCAGTGCCAGCGCAGCCACCTCTGAATGGGGCTGGCTTCCTGCTGCAACATTCAGATCCGCGAGATCGTAGATGGCTGGAGGAACTTTTTCAGCGCCGACGATGATCATGAGATCGTGGTTTTGCATCTCAGAGGTTACATCAGGCAGATTCAAGCCGTACATTGTGAGGTGCACAACCATGCCGCCCTCTGCCTTCCACTGCTTGATCGTCTCCCTCCAGTTGACACCGATCTCGACAAAGAAGTCCCCGCCCCATGCACTGGTCACGGCATCGATGCTCTCCTTGATCTTTGGGTCATCTGCCACAAGGAGCATTCCTGAAGCGCCAAGCGCACGCGCGGTCAAGCCAACGTGCGTAGTTATGCGCTTGTCCCGCACCGGGCGGTGTCCGATCCGCAGTACAACGAGTTTCATGTGAGAATCTCTTTAATTCGCGCCTCACATATTTTCATCTGCCGATCAGATTCCTCTTTCGTGATTACGCTAACGATTATGCTATATGAATCCACCACCCAACCATAAATTAGATCGTGCGCATTGCAGTCGTATGTTTTGCCGACAACGTCTTTTGAATCCATCGCTACCTACCTATTATACTATGCAGTGCAGGTTATGCGATAAAAACTTTCACACAATACCGCCCCCACCGCTTTTAGGACGTTTGGGTTACGCCGGGGTTGGGATTCGAACCCAAGTGTTCCAAAGGAACAACAGGTCTCGAGCCTGCCGCGTTAGTCCGCTCTGCCACCCCGGCAACATGCAACGTCTTGGTGCAGGGTGTTACATTACGATGACGACTATATTTAATGTATATGGTTCAGGTGGGTGCGGTGTGGGCATTCGGGTACAAAAATCTCAAAAACCGGGGATTTGTTTTTCATTCTCACTCCACCACACGAATCCTGCTCAGGTTGGTGGTTCTGGGAACGTTGATCGGCACCCCTGCCGTGAGCACCGCCCGGTTCCCCTGCCTTCACGAAACCGGCAGACGGCATGCCCGATTCCGCTATTCGATCATGGTTGCTGCCGGGCAGGGGTAGATGCGAAGGATACGCGATCAGCGAGGGGCGGATTGCGTGCCGAGGGGTTCGGGAAGTGATGCGCCCGCCGCCGCCGCTCGGTCAACAATTCTCACAGACGAGTGGGTTCTCGTGTCGGTGCAGGGGGTGGAAGCGTCCCATCATTGATTTTGTTTGGCTTTGATTTCTTCAAGAGCCCATGAAGTATTCTCACGCACAACAAAATCCTCGTCCTTCAATGCTTTTTCCAGTGCATCAACCGCTCTTGCATCACCTATCTTCCCAAGGGCCGTTACAACGATCCTACGCACAAGTGCGTCATCATCATTCAACATCTTTTCCAATGCAACAACCGCTCTTGTACCACCCATATCCCCAAGAGCTTCTGCAGCATTCTCACGCACATGCCTATCCACATCCTTCAACGCTCCAATCAGTGCTTCAACCGCTCTTGTACCACCCACCCACTCAAGCGCCAGTGCAGCATTTCCACGCACTGACACGTCATCATCAGCCATCAACACTTTTTCCAATGCTTCAACCGCTCTTGCATCACCCATCATCCCAAGAGCCAATGTAGCAGCCCCGCGCACAGACGCGGTCTCATCCTCCAACACTTCTTCCAATGCTTCAAACGCTCTTGCATCACCCATTCCTCCAAGAGCCCGTGCAGCATTCTCGCGCACACGCCAATCTACATCCTTCAACGCTCTAATCAGTGCTTCAAACGCTCTTGCATCACCTATTCCTCCAAGAGCCTCTGCAGCATTCCAACGCACCAAAGCATCTTCATTCTTCAACACATATTTCAGTGCTTCAACCGCTCTTGCATCACCTATATGTCCAAGAGCCCGTGCAGCAGCCCCCCGTACAGACTCATCCTCATCTCCATTCTCCAACGCTCCAATCAATGCTTCAACCGCTCTTGCATCGCCTATCGACCCAAGAACCTCTGCGGCATTCTCACGCACACGCCAAGCCCCATCTTTTAATTTTGATATAACACCTTTCAAAAATTGCTGTTTCTCTGAATCCGGCATTCCATTAATCGTAATCACAGCTTGATCCATTTTCATATAATCCCCACAGAACAGCTCATTCAGTATAAATTCATTATACACTATAATTTCCTGAAACGCTTCAGTTCCTGAGAGGTGGATATATGGTTCAATATCGATTCCACAGAAGAACGGCTCATCTCTCAATAAGATACTCAAATCCCCATCTTCATGATATTTCCTCAGGAGTTCAGAGTTTTCCAATTCTTCTTTCAATTTTTCGTCATAAT
>JAYEGI010000025.1:0-5762 GCA_034659035.1 Methanobacteriota archaeon | reverse complement strand
CTGCGCCCTCCGCGGTTATTTTTCTTGTCAGAAAGTACAGAATCGCAATCGGGCAACCAATCAACATACCTGAGTAGTTACGATTACATACAACATGTCAGAATCAAAAGGTATGGATATCGACAGGATACTATCGATCAGCCTCATTATCACAGTCGTTATTGCAACAGTCATGATCGTCTATGTGGCAGTGACGCCGAAGCAGGGCGAGAAGTTCACGGAATTTTATATTCTTGGTCCGGAGGAGATGGCGGATGATTATCCGACGGATCGGGAGGTTGGAGAAGCGGGGGAGGTTATAATTGGTGTTGTAAATCATGAATACGCCAGCATAACGTACTTGCTGGAAGTGAAACTTAACGAGACGGTTATGGGTGACGAGAAACCGCATCTCGAGCACAACGAGACGTGGGAGCAGCCCTTTTTCTTTGAGGTAGATGAGAAAGGGGAATACCAGAAAGTAGTGTTCTTGCTGTACAGGGATCAGGATCACAACTAATCTGACGAGACCGGGGAGCCGTGTCGATCGCTCCACCTCTGGGTGGATGCCGGTTGAAGGGAAAGAACCTTTATTCCATCCACCCAAACATACATCCATGTTCCTGGCACATCCGTATCTCCTCTTGCTTGCAATCCCTGTGCTCGTGGCAGCAGCATACCTCATCCGGAAGGGGCATAAGAAAGGGGTAATCATCGCAAGGACTGTTGTATTCCTGCTATTGATTGTATCGCTTGCATCTCCTTACGATCTGGTCTCGCGAACCGTATTCGATGAGACCCCAAGCGTCACCATAATTGACGATCGCACCGCAAGCACGGCGCTCTTTGATAACGATACAGGGGCGCGCGTCTATGACCGGCTCCAGAGCCGCACCCCGACAAGCATCCACCAGATCACAGGGAACCGGTCAGCGATCGGGGATGCGATCACCGAGTTTGCGCAAGGAAACGACAACGTCCTGCTCGTGACCGACGGCAACAACAATTACGGGTTTGATCTGGCTGATACCCTCGCATTCGCAACAACCATCAATACCACGGTCTGCGCTATTAAACAGGAGCCGGAGCAGAACGATCTGAGCGTCGAGATCATCGGAAGCAAGGACGTGATCGCAGGTAGCGAGCAGTCGTTTACAGTTATAGTGCGGCAGGCAGGTGATAATGCGAGATACACGCTCTCGGTCACGGTCGATGACGTAAGAGTGACAGATAAGCAGGTTACCCAGACCGAACGGGAGGAGACCTTATCGATTCCGCATATCTTTCAAAGAACAGGATCGCACACCATAAAAGCAGAGATCACGACTGAAAGTGAAGATACAAGGCAGGATAATAATGTATTCTACAAATCAGTCTACGTAGTGCCAAAGCCAAAGATTCTTCTATCGACAGTGCAAAACTCCCCGCTATCTCAGACACTTGCCGAACTATATGACACAACAACTGTCAGTTCAGTGGCATCGGCCGATCCCGAGAACTATCTTGCTGTGGTTCTTGATGATGCCCATGTAAACGATCTTAGCAAAGATGAACTCGACAAGTTGAGGATGTATCTACAGAATGGCGGCGGGCTCGTGGTCGTTGGTGGGGATCGTGCGTATGATCTGGGTGGGTACTACAACTCGCAGTTCGAGACGCTACTTCCTGTAAGATCCAAGGAGAGCGAAGGAGAAGGTGAAAACGTTGGCGTGGTAATCATAATCGATATTTCAGGAAGTGTCGGCACAGCGTATGGAGCTAATACTGCACTCAGTATGGAAAAGGCACTGGCAATCAATATACTTCGCGGAATCAGCATAAATGACCACATCGGAGTTATAGCATTCAATAACTATGCATATACCGTATCCCCACTGACCAGAGGGCTGTACAAGAGCACGATCGAGGATAAAATCACGAGGTTACAACATGGTGGGCAAACTTACATGGACACTGCGCAGAGTGCCGCTTCAACGATGCTGGATGGGTATGTGGGCGCGAAGAACGTAATCATCATCTCGGACGGGGAACTGACTGGTGGTGTGGATGCCAGCCTTAACCTTGCAAAGGCAATGGCTGATTCCGGTATCACTACGTACGCTGTAGGTGTTGGCGATACGACAAATGAAGATTTCATGAAATCCCTTGCATCAGAGGGACGCGGAATCTATTACAACCCCGCTGAATCGGAACGGTTGAACATCATCTTTGGGGAGAAACCGGAAGAGCCGGATGATACGACAAAAGGGGACTTCTCGATTAGTGTCCTTAATCCTAATCACTTCATCACAGAGAACCTTGCGCTTGCAGGCTCGATCAACGGCTACAACAAGGTCACCCCAAAGACTGGTGCGCAGGCGCTTGTTACGACAGGTGCGGGTAAGCCGGTCGTCACGGCGTGGCGGCTTGGTATGGGACACGTGGTTTCCCTGAGCACCGATGACGGCGCAGGATGGAGCGGCTCGCTCTACAGTGGAGATAATGCTGAACTGATCTCGAGGATGGTTAACTGGGCGGTCGGGGATCCGAGAAGGAACGACGAGATCGTGATCACTGGCGATGATGTCTATCTCGGCGATCCCGCGGTTATTGGTATCAGATCAGACACCGTTCCGAGCATAAATCTTGCTGGGAAGCAACTTGAACTCTCACAGATCGACAAAGACCGGTACCAGACCTCGATTAAGACAGAGTCACCCGGATTCATGGATGTCTCAGGATATTCGATTGCTGTGAACTATCCTGCCGAGTTTCTGGATGTCGGATTCTCTGAAGACCTGAAGGGCACGATCGATATGTTTGGCGGGGCAGTGTATGAGGAGGACGAGATTGATCCGCTGCTTGACAATTTAAGAGAGCAGTCCACACGCACGGTCCAGGAGCCAGAGGATATGCGACTGCCATTTCTGCTTGCTGCGATGATTATCTTCGTTTTAGAGGTGGCGATGCGAAGGTTGCGAGAGATCCGAAGGATGCGGAAAAATGGGTGACCCTTCATTTCACGGCATGATTTCCCAGTTCCCTGATAAGCATACTGAGACTCGAGCTGCGAAGGAAGTGGCACGGCTTGTCTCTCATCTTGCACGCCTTCTTGACGTATTTGCATGCGTTGTGGCTGTTTATGTCAACCGGGCAGAATACCATGTCGATCCCATCCACAATGGTCTCTATCTCCTTTCTCCCCTGGATGCACCGTCCACAGTGGTAGCAGAACGTTCCTCCAACGGATTCGATCGCATCCCTATAATACGGCATGAGCGATTCCACGCCACCGATATAAGCCACCTTTGCCCCGTTTAAATCGGCACTCGTCCCTTCGTCCACGATATCTAATTCCGGACGATGCTCGACCTCCACCAACTCTCTGGATTTTACACCATCGCTTCGATCTCGCGATAGCAGCTCATCAGTCAGCCGCTTCACTTCACTGGTGAGGAAATCGATCTCCTTTTTCAGATTATCGGTTTGATTGAGTGTATCTTCGCCACCAAGTCCCTCTAAATCACTCACCAACTGTCTGTTCAACTGTTTCTCTTCTTCCAGTGAGGTGGTGATCCTTAACCGATCCTTTCTGACGGATTCGATCTCTGCTTTTAGCTGCTCTCTCTTCCGCTGCAGTCTGTTGCACTTTGTCTGGAGTTTTTCATTCGCTTTCGAGGCACCCGTAAGCTCCATCAGGATGTTCTCAGGAATGCCACAGGGCAGCACTCTGCGAAGCTCGCCATAGAACCTCGATGCTCGATGTTCATACATATGAGTGGCAGCAAAGACTGTTGCATCAATTGCATCAATATCTTCACGCTGGTTTCGTACAGCAAACCAGATGAGCGCGGGAATGGGAATATCTTTGTCGTTCCCGTTGCTCCCATCTTCGATATGCCTGTAAATTTCTTCCTGTGGGATGCGTTCGATATCTTTCCTGTATCGCTCGAAACGGTCCTTTAATATCCGGTCCAGTTGTTTGGATGTCTTGTTCTGGCTGCTACATGCCTGAATGAGTCCACCATGCATCTCATAAGCCGTGACCGAGTCGCAGTCAAGTTTCAATCGCTTAAAGAGATCTCCCAGTTCCCTGTCACTGTATGTCAATCCGAGGATTGAACAGACCGTTTGGTTCTTAAGCTCCCATATCTTTCTTTCTGGCATTGATACCCCCAAAGAGTAGTTAATATGAAACCCGGTTCATGATTAATGATTCAGGAACCGGGATTCTCGTTTATTCAACTTACAAGCACCTTTTCAGCCAGACCGTGACCGATGGTGATATGCTGCCCACCTACGTTTGCACGTACGTACGTACCCTTATCAGACACCGGCGCTACTATCTCTTTCCTGAGCAGGGTTATAGCAGAACCCTCTTCGAGTCCAATCTGCTCAAACTTTCCCATGACGTGGGTTCCGCCAACGATCTTTTCCACAATGGAACTTTCACCATCTTTCAGATGGTTGATCTGTATGGATCTCCCATCTTGCGTCACAAAGATTTTTGATGCCTGACCTTCACCCATCCGCATCTCCGTGCCCCCTGATAAAACTACTATGGTACAATCCGGCACATGACGCAGGAATGTAAGCTCGCTTCCCTCCACGATTCCGTATTCGGAAAGAAAACCTTCGAAATCTTTTCCACCTTCAATCGATCGGACTGTTCCTTTATCTCCTTCTTCAAGGTTCAGCAGTGGAGTTGTCTCCTCATCCATCTCTATATAGATCTTATCAGCCCATCCACGGGCTATAATCAATTCATCATGATCTTTTGTTCCAAGAGCGATCGGTCCCCAGTGCACATGCATAGGCTCGGTCGCTAGCACCTCTAGCTCAGTTCCCTCAGTTATGCCGAGTTCCCCAAGGTGTTCTTTAACATCCAGACCGCCCGTAATCTCTTTAACAATCACAGTGGTTTCAGCTTCCACATCTTTTAATGATCTCATCTTATATGCCTCCTTTTGGGATATACTTCTGTGATGTGTCGTTAGGTGTGTAAATACCATACCCTACAAAAAGTAGGGTTACCTATATTCTGTCGAACCGCAGACCGATGCCGAGCAGTGGATCGGATGGCGCTGAACCTGATACCAGGTAAAATACGCGAGACTCGATCATATACTGTCGCTACGTGCTCCGCCTGTAAACCTGACGACAAAGATACTTGCCTCCTACAGGATCGCAAGCGGCAGAGCAACGATGATCTGGCTCAACACGTCAGGAGGTGTGAACAATGCTGCCGCAATCAGGAGACAGACGTTAGGCATGTCTCCTATAATCCATGAGCGACCGGTACCGCACCAGCCCGGTCCTCACCAGAATTATCATCACGAGCGGCAGTATGCGCAGAAAGAGGGCGAAAAAAATACTGAAAGAGTTTGAAACAATGTAATGGTCAATCTGGTCAAGAACACGCGGACATTGTTACCATGTAGGACATGACCCCCCCCCTGTTTTCGTGTTCTGTGTGGTGTTGCACATTCGTCTGACCATTACAAAAAAGCCAAGTTTTTTTGAAAAAATCTATCTACACTTTCTGATCTAAAATTTCTTTCACTCTGCCTATTTCACCACTTTCCAAACGAACTTTAATTCCGTGTGGGTGTGTCCGGGAATTTGTTAGTACGTGTTGAACAACTCCTGTTGTACGTTTACCTGTTTTTTGGTCCTTTTTTAATACGATTTCAACAGGCAATCCTAAACTAATATTGGCCCGAATAGTTCCATTCATATACATTTCTCCTACCAAGATTTTCCTCGTGCTGACAGATAACGTTTGCGGATTTTAACTTTTTTAG
>JAYEGI010000024.1:0-20843 GCA_034659035.1 Methanobacteriota archaeon | reverse complement strand
GGTAAAGTTTAATAGTGTGCAGTTTAGAATTGTCATTGTATAACCAATGTACATATTCCCTCCCAGAGTTAAAAAGCTTTTGGGAGGGGGTACCCTATTCTATCACTAGATAATTCGATTGTGCCCAATCAACATACCTGAGTAGTTACAAAAAACTCTGCATTGAACTGCCCTCCTCGGAAGCGAAGGTCGGGTACATCCAAAACCTTTTTCTCGAACCCGACCATCATCCATAACATGGAAGACCATATCGAGTACTCAAGAAACACGTTGATGGACTTCATCAAACTAAAACCAAAAGACATCGAGATCTGTGATGTGACACTGCGGGACGGCGAGCAGGCAGCCGGAATCGCTTTTACTGAGCAGGAGAAGATCGATATCGCACGGAAACTGGATGATGTTGGCGTGGAGATCATCGAGGCAGGATTTCCAGTTGTATCAAAAGAAGAACTCGAGACCATACGTAAAATTACAAAGCTCGGACTCAATGCAAGGATCTGCTGTCTTGCACGCTCAAAGACGTCAGACATCGATGCCGCGCTGGATGCGAATGTCGATATCGTGAGCGTCTTTATTGCAACGTCCGACATCCACCTGCGCTACAAGCACCACATGACGATCGATGAGGCAACCGACTGCGCAATCGATGTCGTGGACTATGCAAAGGATCATGGGCTTACAGTCAGGTTCGCTGCCGAGGATGCGACCCGCACAGACATGGGTGTGCTGAAACGAGTCTACCGGATCGCCGAGGCGCATAACGCGGATTACTTGAGCATCGCAGACACGGTAGGGATTCTTGATCCGAGTACCACGTATTTCATGATAAAAGAGATCAAGAAGGCGACAAAGACCCCGCTCTGCATCCACTGCCACAACGACCTCGGAATGGCGACCGCAAATACGATCGTTGCTGCGGAAACAGGGGCAACGCAGCTTCATGCCACCGTGAACGGGATTGGAGAGCGGGTCGGGAACACGCCGCTTGAGGAATTGCTCACAGGACTTCTGATACAGTACGGAATCGATAAATACGACCTATCGCACCTGTTGTCGCTTTCAAAGATGGTGGAGAAATATTCCGGGGTCCGGGTTGCAAAGACCAAGCCAATAGTCGGCGAAAACGCATTCTGCCACGAATCAGGGATCCATATCGCTGCGATGCTTGAGAATACCAGCACCTACGAGGTATTTTCCCCGGAACTTGTGGGGGGTGGCAGGAACTACATTATTGGTAAGCACACTGGCAAGAAGGCTCTTAAGTTCGTAACAGAGCGGCTCGGCTACGATCTCGATCGAGAGCACCTCTGCGCTCTTCTCGATAAGATCAAGATCTGCAGCGAGGCGAAGCACGGGGTTTCATGCGACAGGCTCGCAAAGATGATTGATGATATGGATTGATGCGAACGGAGGGACAGTATGATGGGTGACATGAAGTATATAATCCTCCTCGGCGACGGGATGGCAGATGTCCCGCTCCCCAAACTCCGCGGAAAGACTCCTCTCGAGCACGCGAATACCCCGAATATGGATTACATCGCAAAGCACGGTAGATGCGGGCTTGCGAAGACCGTTCCGGATGGACTGCCCGCGGGAAGCGAGATTGCGAACATGTCAATTCTCGGATACGCTCCCGAGAAGTATTATACGGGGAGAGGTCCGCTTGAGGCTGCGAGTATGGGAGTAACGCTTGCAGAGGGCGAAATTGCGTTCAGATGCAACCTGATAACAGTTGCGGATGGCATAATATCCGATTACAGCGCAGGGCACATCACAAGCGAGGAGGCGGCAGAGTTGATCGCTTCAATCGATGAGTCGCTTTCATCGGATCGCGTCCGCTTCCATGCCGGGATCAGTTACCGTCACCTGATGGTAACAGACGGCATCGGCGCATCCGCGGTGTGCACGCCGCCGCATGACGTACTCGGCGAGTCCATGGAGTCGCAGATGCCGGAGGGCGAGGACTGCGAGACGGTCTCCGATCTGATCCGCGGGTCGGCAGCAGTGCTCGAGGGACACCGTGTCAACGAAGAGCGAATTCGCGCCGGGAAGAATCCAGCGACGCATATCTGGCTCTGGGGGCAGGGAGGCGCGCCAAGTTTTCCGCCCTTTGAGGAGATGTTCGGAATCACCGGCTCGATGATCTCGGCTGTCGATCTCTTAAAAGGGCTTGCCATCTACGCGGGGATGGATGTAATCGAGGTTCCGGGAGCGACAGGGTATCTCGACACGAATTACGCCGGGAAAGCGGACTGTGCTGTGGAAGCACTGGATGACCACGATTTCGTATACGTGCATGTCGAGGCTCCTGATGAGGCGGGACATGCAGGCGACGTTGACGCGAAGGTGCAGGCGATTGAGAGCTTTGATGAGAAGGTCGTGGGACGGGTTCTTGACCGGTGTTCCGACTGCACGATCATGGTGCTGCCGGATCACCCGACGCCGATTCCTCTCCGGACGCATACCGCGGATCCGGTGCCGTTTGCGATATGTGGCGGGGCGCACGGGGCTGATTCGGTCTCGGCGTTTGACGAGCGGTCAGCGGCAGCGGGGTCGTATGGGCTTAAGGTCGGGGCTGAGTTGATCAGGCTGATGATTCGGTGAGATGTGGGTGGGTGTTGCGATGAACAGCGAAAATTTCAAGGAGCTACCCGATTGTGAACTAATAAAAGCACTTGACTGAGAAAGATTGAAGAACTCAATCAAAAGATATTGCTGCCCGCAAGTCGCACCTCGGCACAAACCAGCCGTGTTTCAACCTCTTCGCCTTCAATCGCTTCAAAGAATCTACCAACCGACTTCTCGCATCGTTGATCGTCCCATCGTTTAATAATATCTTCCCCTCAAGCAGAGTATCCACTACAAACCCGGTCTTGGCATCGACCATCTCGATCAGTTCATCCAGTGTCATCCAGATATCCTCGATTCCGGAGGGTTTTTTGATGGTTATAAATCCATATCTTTCCATTATATCTGGTAGTCTTGATGCACTGAGTCATTCAGGGTACCCGACCCACTGAGCCTTTCCAGATACCGGTTGAACTCGATCGTTATTATGATTGTTCACCTCCCGATTTGGCGATATAATCACAAGCCATTTCGACCCTCACCCCTCACTCCACCCTCATCTCAATTCCCCCATCAACAGCATCCACCACAACCCTTGCGCCCTCCGCGACCTCCCCCGCCACGATCAGCCGCCCGAGCGAAGTCTCAACCTCCTTCTGGATCACCCGCTTCAGAGGTCTCGCCCCATAGACCGGGCTGTAGCCAGCGTCAGCAAGATACTTCTTCGCTTCAGGACTGACCACAAGCTCGATTCTCTGATCCTCCAGTCGTTTGGTCAGATACCTGATCTGGATATCCACAATCGCGACGAGCTGCTCCTTCGTAAGCGCCCTGAAGACAACCATCTCATCGACCCGGTTTAAGAACTCCGGCCTGAAACATGTGGACAGATCCTTTAAGATTGCATCCCGTATCTGCTCATAATCCGCGCCGGCACCGCTCGAGAGATCCTGGTAGATACGATCACTCCCGATATTCGAGGTCATAATTAGAACTGTGTTCTTGAAATCCACAGTCCGCCCGTGCGAATCAGTGAGCCTGCCATCATCAAGAATCTGCAAGAGAATGTTGAAAACATCGCAATGCGCCTTCTCGATTTCGTCAAACAGGATCACAGCATAAGGCTTCCTGCGAACCGCTTCTGTTAACTGCCCGCCCTCATCGTATCCGATATATCCGGGAGGTGCTCCGATCAGCCGGGCTACGGTGTGCTTCTCCATGTACTCGGACATGTCGATCCTGATCAGATTGTTCTCCGAATCAAAGAGCGACTCGGAAAGCGCCTTGCAGAGTTCGGTCTTCCCGACACCAGTCGGACCTAAGAATATGAAACTCCCGATCGGGCGGTTAGGATCACTGATCCCTGCACGCGCCCGCAGGATTGCGTCTGATACCGCCTGCACAGCCTCATCCTGCCCGATGACCCTCTGGTGCAGTTCATCCGGAAGATCAAGGAGTTTCTCCCGCTCACCCTGCATCATCTTGCTAACAGGAATATGCGTCCATCTGCTCACGATCTCAGCGATGTCGTCCTCGTCCACCTCTTCTTTCAGGAGCGTTGATGCGGTCTGCTTTGCCTTTAACCGCTCCTCTTCTTCAGCGAGTTGCCGTTCAAGTGCCGGGAGTTTTCCGTGCTTCAGTTCCGCAAGCCGGTTCAGGTCATACTCTCGCTCGGCAAGCTCGATCTGGACATTCACATCCTCTATCTCCCGCTTGACCTCCCGCATCTTCGAGATTGCATCCTTCTCTGACTGCCACTGCGCATTCATGCTGTCAGAATCACCCTTGAGGTCTGCAAGTTCTTGTTCCAGGTGATCGAGCCGCTCCTTTGACGCGGCATCGCTCTCCTTCTTAAGCGCCTCGCGTTCGATCTCAAGCTGCATGATCCTGCGCCTGATCTCGTCCAGTTCGGTAGGCATGCTGTCGATCTCGGTCCTGATCCGCGCTGCTGCCTCATCCATGAGATCGATCGCCTTGTCAGGGAGGAATCGATCCGAGATGTACCTGTGACTCAGCACCGCAGCAGTTACGAGCGCAGCGTCCTTGATCCGGACTCCGTGATGGACTTCGTAGCGTTCTTTCAGTCCACGCAGGATAGAGATCGTGTCCGCAACATCCGGCTCCTCCACAAGCACCTGCTGGAACCTGCGTTCGAGCGCAGCGTCCTTCTCGATGTACTTCCGGTACTCATTTAACGTCGTTGCCCCGATGCAGTGGAGTTCTCCTCTTGCAAGCATCGGCTTCATCAGGTTGCTTGCATCCATCGAGCCCTCGGCAGCGCCTGCGCCTACAACGGTGTGCAGTTCATCGATGAAGAGGATGACCGCGCCCTCTGAATCCGCAACCTCCTTAAGGACCGCTTTCAGCCGCTCCTCAAACTCGCCCCTGAACTTTGCGCCAGCCAGAAGCGAACCCATGTCAAGCGCAATGATGCTCTTCTCCTTAAGTCCCTCTGGAACATCCTGGTTTGCGATCCTCTGGGAGAGCCCCTCAACGATCGCAGTTTTCCCAACACCTGCCTCGCCGATCAAGACCGGATTGTTCTTTCGCCGCCTTGAGAGGATCTCGATCGTCCGTCTGATCTCATCATCCCTTCCAATGACCGGATCGAGTTTTCCATCCCTTGCTGATGCGGTTAGATCGATTCCGTACTGCTGGAGCGCCTCGTAGGTAGATTCCGGTGATTGCGAGGTTACCCGGTGGCTCCCCCGAACCTCTTTGAGAGCCTCGAGCAATCTGTCTTTTGTTGCGCCGGATTCCACAAGGATTCTTCCACATGCGCCATCGGATTCGATTAACGCAATCAAGATGTGCTCAACGCTTACATACTCATCTTTCAGTTTCTTTGCAGCCTTTTCGCAAGCGTTGAGCACGCTGTTGAAACGCTCTGTGATGTGGATCTCGGTTACGCCGGTCACCTGCGGCTGTTCTGAGAGATGTTGCTCAAGTTGCCCTCCCAGTAATTCCGGCGAGATATCCATCTTCGCAAGGATTCTCGGAGCAAGACCCTCCTCATCCCGCAAGAGCGCAAGCAGAAGGTGCTCGCAGTCGATGTATTGATGATCATACTCAGTCGCAATTGCATGAGCGGTCTGCAGCGCTTCCTGTGCTTTTAATGTGAATCGATCGGGTTGCATGATTATGTCTTGTCTTTGAGTGAAATTAAGGTAAGTGTTATCGTACGATAATTTGCCATACTGGGTGACATACTTGTTTTTACACTCTGTATATCAGCTTCCCCTTTCTGGCATATTCAGCGACAGGTGAGGTCTCGTTTTTAACCATTTCAACACTTCCTTACTCTTTTCAAGTACGTCTCCTGTTTTCGACTTATTGAACTCTTCCAGCATTCTCTGCAGGCTGTCGGAATAACGTGTAGAAGTACTTACTCTATTGAGAATAAATATAACATCATACAAATCATCAGGGATTTGTGGATCAATTAATTCGATGAGATACAGCAAATTATGTTTTTTGGGTGGAGCTTTGTCAAACTTTTGGATATAAGACCCTTTAAGTGCTTTTTCTATGGATAAGTGACTCATAAACACGGCATAAAAGTACCGTTCGCCGCTAAACATAAATTCTGCTGTATCTATGTCATAATCAGCTTGTTTCAACCATTCATCTGGTTTTTTGCCCACGGGTTTTCCTCCTTTTTGGTTTATTGTTCTTTTCATTTATTTTCTTCTGTAGTAGAATTTGCTCCAGCAGCACACTTGCCGGTTCGTCGTTTGCGTCGTGTGGTACGAGTTTGTCCCCAAAGGCTCTTTGCAGGATGCTCTGGCGCAGGCTCTCTGCCTGTTTCAGGCTCTGGTCGATGGTTTTCTCGATCTCGTCTGTGACTGAGATGCGGCGCTCGATTTCGGCAACGATGCGGTGCTGTCCGGGGAGGTGTGGGAGAGGAGATGCAATTTTTTTGAGAACGGTCTGACTAATGTTTTTTTGTGTCGCGCCGTTACTTCGATTAAAAAGCTCAGATCGTATTGCAATACCCTCGCCATCAACCAATATTAATACTGCTGATTTTCGTTATCCGGCAACCCATCTCTTGAATTAAAATCAGATCTGGTTTTTGCGGTAGCAATTTTAATGTTTCACGAGCAGTATCCTCTTCAAATTAGAGGGTAAATGGGGGTATTACGTACAAATCAACAACTTGTTGTTACGGATTTATGCAAATGATGTTTTAAATCATGTAATAAGTGTTAATTTAAATCTTAAAAGTATAATAAAATGCTACTAAATCTATAACAGACAATCTTTAGAAATCAAAGCAGATCATAACACAAGATTTAGGTAAATTGAAGCCCGCACACCTCTTACTCTCCTTTTTGGAGTGGATACCACGAGCACGTCTGCTACATATAAAGTATGTGTTAAGGTTCTGAACGCTAAAAGCCGGGTTATACTAACGAACTGGGTGGCGAAGGTATTGCTGATACCTTTAACTTTATTATCGTCGCCAACCTCGAGAAATATCCTGCCACCTGACGAATTGGAAAAAGCCACAATTTCTTTATCGATATTGGATAAAGTTTCCTTGAACTCTATTTTATAACCTTCGCCCTCTTTGAGTGCCAGTTGCATCTCTTCTTCTTTCACGCCACCAGAACCTTGTTAAATTCCTTCAAGATATCATCGCCCATCGCCAAATAGTTGATACGCTTTGATCGCTCCGCCCTTCTGGTTAAATGGCACATTCTCAAAATCTTCCATGCTGATGCTTACGGATGATGCGATATGGTCTTTCACCATAATAAGCCACTCCATCTGTTCGGGTGCAAACGTTCGCCCCAGTTTCTCCTGTTCTTCCAGCCAGCCATCGAATCTATCGTCAACGGCCTTGGAAAACGGCTCAATGACATTGCTTTCGCCGACAGCAACGGGAGCGGCCCCTTCACGTGCGGCAGACTTTCAGGAACGGTTTCGGTATATTTTCCGGATTGATCAGCAACACTGCTTAACGTGGTGCCTTCAGGCTTTGCTTCCACAACTCCAAGAGCCGTTCTATCAGCAGAGAGCAGATAATCAGCAGCACCGTTTTCCATGGGGAATTCACGAACAGCCACACCAAATGAAGCACTGAGATTTAATTCCTGCACGTCCTGAACCGTCCAGCCAGCAGCTTCCAGCATCCGGTCAATCTTTTGCCTCGCCTTTTCCTCGGGTTTCATGTTGACAACCTTTTCCCACGTTTTATTATATAAGTGTCGCCATCTCACATAATATTTTTGAAGATGGTGTATACATATCGCAGTTAATAATAACACCGTCCACCCCCGCAGCATCACGACACTCGCTCTTCATGTAGATCGTATTCCCGAGCAGATAAAGCACCGGAAACACCTCCTTCACCTCATCATCCGGCGGCGCAAAAGAGAGACTCTCCAGATCAAAGATGTCCCGAAGTTCCAGTTCCAGTGGCGAATTGCAGAGATGCACACATAGAGGTGGCAACTCGCTATAGAACCGTGCTGTATGGCAGCTTCGTGCATAAGCGACCACTGCGTACCCGAAATGCGCATAAACAGCAAAGTTAAGCCTCCTTGCAGCTGCAATCGTCCGGGGCAGGAGATCGATCTCGATTCCTTCGATGCCCATGTCTTTTAGAAGGTTGCAGGTTCTCGAATAGTTGAGATTGGTCTGGAGGTATGCATCCCTCACGTAGTCACTCTCATCCCGCAGGATGTGATCCACCCACGGGCACGCCTCTGAGGTGTGTACGATACCCCGTCCCGCAACAGGGCGATCGATCTCGCAGGAGTAGAGGATTCCGAGATCGTTTACGACGATGCGAAGGTTCCTGATACCGATATCTGCGACCTCGCTCACATACCCACATACGCGATCGAAGTGCTTCTGTGGCGTTATTGGAGTGATCAGCGTCACGCCATCGATGCAATCGAGGTCGGATACTTGTGCGATCTCCTGGGTCGTGGGCAGTTTGTGTACGCACGCCTCGCTGCCGATCCCGATCCTGACGCCCGAACCGATGTCCGCATCTTCGATCAATCCGGCTATTGCTTCGATCTTCGAATAATCAGACGTTCTCAGTTCAATCATTATAATCACACGTATGAATCGGTAATAGGTGTTTCAAGGTACTTGCATCTCTTCTGCTCGCATAACATCTGCCAGAATGGCTCTTCTGCGAGCACATACTCGTGGATCGCGTCTCCGTCGCCACCGCCGAGCGCGAGGTCGATGCACCTCCGGTATATCTGCACAATCTCCCTGATCATCTCAGGATTCATACCCCTTCCAACGATCTTTAATGCGCTCACCCCTATCTCGAGCAGGTCAGGGATGCTGCAGAGCGAGCAGTCAGTGCCTGCATCGAGGATCGGATACACCCGCTCTACCTTGCCACCGACATGATAGTTCGAACGGCATGGAAGTCCGAGATTGATGCTCTCGCCCGCGCTGTGGATTAAGTGGCACGTGCCATTGATATTTGAGCATCCGAACTGCCCGAATATCTCGAGGTCGATTCCGCTCTCTGATAGCACCCTGATCTCAGCAAGTTCCATCTTAAACGGCAGCACGATCTTGCTTGCACCCAAATCCCTCAGGAGTTCGATCTGCCCGCGATTAAACGTGTTCAAGAGTACGCTTGCATGAACCGGCAGCCCGGTGTCCATCTCCTTGATTAGCTGCATAGCACCAAGTTCCCCTACAATCAGCGCATCCACGCCCGCATCCACGCCAGCCATGACGTGCGATATGAACATATCTTCGAGTTCGTCGCTTAAGAAGGGGGTGTTTACAGTGTAATCCACCAGAATTCCACGCTCGTGGGTGAACTCTATGATCTCTTCGAGTTCCGATAGTGTGGGCACGTTACAACCACGCCCGCGTCCTGAAAGATTCAGGTTCACGAAGTTCTTGTTCTCAAGTCCAAGGTATATCTCGTCCGCTCCGGCTTCGACCACGCCGGTGCTAGTCTCGAATGAATCTGCCGGCGCCATAAGGTTCATTCCGGAATGCATGATTAGAAATAATCCTCCCACATATAATCCTTCAGACCTTTCATGTACCAGGGATCTTTCGATGCTTTCTCTCGCACTTCGTAAAGCAGGTAAATCAGGTAAAGCATGGCGGGATTCCTTGCGACAGAGGGATATTTTAGGTTTAGCACAAGTGTTCTGTCAAAACACTGCGCTGCCTCATCGAATTTACTCATGGGTGGACGCTTTGCACCTATAATCCCCCTTAAGTCAAGACTCTGCATGTACCCTGTTCTGACGCTTGCGCCACAGACCGGACATTTTGTGAATCTCTCCATCGTACCTCTCGATCCTTGAGTGAATGTTTATGTGCTGTGATCTATGATTATTTTAGGCTTCGTGTGGCAATGGTGCCTATGGTGAATGGTTAACCGCCAGGGAAGGATTCCGATTCCGATGTAATGGCTTGATAGCTCGTTTAGTTTAAGTCGAAGCGTTTGTGGTGGACACACTTAATTGAGCATAACTCGAACTTGTGGCTAAAAATTAAGGACCAGCATCAATTTGAAGCACTTGAGAATCCGACCGAAAAATCCAGCGATTCCAGATCGGTCCGATCAGTATCCGAGTTTTCGTTGTCCCGGTCCGTGTGTCTCCGCTACCCGCATCGACCACTCGATGAGACTTTTTAATCTGTCCTGGTCGGTTGAAAACATGACGCCAACCCGGCAAATATAAATATGATTAGGTGGGTGTAATCAGTGAAAGCGGTGTTAATCTGTGGCTAAAACAGTATCAACCAAAGATTAACGTATATGTGCACAGATAATCAGTGTAAACTACTTTTCAGATCGATAGTGCTCCATTATGGCAGTTGTGGTTGCGTAAGACAATCCGACGTTCCCAGAAAATAATAAAAAGATTCCACTCGATTTGTATAATATTTAAGTACCATGAATCCCACATAACATTGAACAAAGTTCACTAATAGGTAACAGATCATGCAGACACTGAAGAAAGATATCGAAGAAAGAATCCTGAACGCAGCATGCGGGGAGTTTGCAGAGCACGGGTTTGCAAAAGCGAAGATGCGCTCGATAGCGGCAAGGGCAGGCGTATCCACAGGTAATCTCTACACATACTTCCCAAACAAAGACGATCTATTCCGCGCTCTCGTTGCGCCCACTGTCGATCAGATCAACGAATATGTCAGCTACGACCGGATAGCGGAACAAACAAACTGCGGTGAGGGCTGGACGTATTACGGGCACCGGGAGTTTTATCTGGAAATTGCGGATTTTCACGACCGGAACCGCAAGGCTATGGAACTACTCCTCTTCAGATCACAGGGATCGAGTTTGGAAGGCTTCAGAGAAGATTGCATCCGGAAACTGGACGAAACAATCCCGCTCTGCAGGGATATGCTGCCGTGCAAAGAAGCGAATGGAAAAGTCGATGAGTTTCTCTGGCACTCGCTCCATTCTTTCGTGATCAACACGTTCGCCGAGATGATTATGCATGACCTGGACCGCGAGGAGATGATGCGATGTGCAGTCGATCTGGCAACGTACTTGCACTACGGGTGGCGCGCGATCGTGGTAGCACGGATCGAAGATTTTGCGAAGAAAAACGAGTAACGTTCATTTATGAAGATATGCAAAATAAAGGAAAAGGAGAGATAAATCAAAATGGAACTATTGGACGCCATTAAATCGAGAAGAAGTGTAAGAGCATACAAACCTGATCCGGTTTCCAGAGACGTCTTAACAGAACTTCTGGACATCGCCAGATGGGCGCCTTCGGGAACCAACACACAGCCGTGGGAGTTCTTCATTCTGACTGGAAAGGTACTCACCGATCTCAACCGTGCCACCGTTGCGAAGATCCGCGAGGATACGAAACCCAACCCCGACATAGATTTGTTTGAGAAACCTCCGAAGGGCACGTACTCAAAGAGGCAGCAGAAATTCTTCAAGCAAATTCTTAGCATTATTGAACCCTTGAAGGGTAAAAACAAGATGCAGAACTGGTTTGAGATGAGTGTTGGGAACTACAGCGCCCCGGCTCTGATCATAATCGTTGCGGATAAGTCGGCGCCGGGCTGGGCCGTCTTTGATATCGGCATAATGACCCAGACGATAGCTCTTGCGGCGCAGGAATACGGACTTGGAACCTGCATTCTGGGCGACGCAGCGGCTTACCCTGATGAGGTACGAAAGATTGCAGGAATTCCTGAGTCTAAGCAGATCATCATTGGAATTGCCATTGGCCACCCGGATTGGGATCATCCATTAAACAGCCTGCGTACAGGGCGGGAGCCGATCGAGGAACTGGTTACGTGGTGCGGGGTGCCGGAAGAATAAGGGGACGGCGATGCAGGACGCTACGATCGGCGATGACAGTTCTTGTGCTTCTCATGACCCTTGCCGCGTTCTGGATGGTTCCTGCGATTCTCGTGATCGAGGAGAGTGTGGACGCAGAGAGTGGTGGATAGACCAATAGAGATGAGCCTAAAAGAGATCAGAAATGCGGAGCCGCAATCGATTATCAAATATCCTGCCTTTCCAGAAACTCCTCATCCTGCACATAGTTCCACCCGAGATCGAGTGCAAGCTTCGCTTTCGTAAGTTCGCGCCCGAGATAGCCGGCATGATCGAGCCGCGAGAGAAGCCCCATCTCGATTGCCGTTGTGAGAATCTTGCATACGTCCGTTCCGACGATCGTTGCCTTCGCATGGGTAACGATGATCAGTCTGCCCGCTCTCGAGATCTCGATGCGGAGGCATCCGGCAGGGTCTGGAGCCCATTTTGACATATCCTTCGCGAGAACGGATTTCTCAGGAACTTTTGCATCGGGCAGATACCGCTTCTCCTTCAAAATGAGGAGATCGATGCCAAGATCCTTTGGCGAACTGCTGCGCTCTGTTGCAAGCACCATCATCTGCGAGGCGGTAACTAGTTCTGCGATGCTCCCGCATGCCTTGTCGCTGTGCTCGGGCGTGAAGAGGATGTCTGCGCCGAGTTCGGATGCGATCCCGGTCAGAAGCGCATTCACACCCACGGAATCGGCATCGATCAGTTCTGTGACATTGCCGGCGCCGAAGAAGAGTGGCGTCGCTTCGTCATGTTTCCGGAAATCCCCGTACCGGTAAATCGATTCAACGACCCCGTGCCCGACAGGATCGAGTACAGGGTCTGCGATGATCTTCTCGATGCCGATTTCCCTCGCATACTTGATATTTCGGAAGAGCGAACCGGGATCCCCCTGATCCGGGATGATCACAACCGCGGTTCCGTGATCCAGAACCGCACCGGCTGTGGCATCGATGTTACTCGAATTAAGACTCAGCACGAGATCAGCTCCTGACTTAATTCCAGCAACAATAAGATCGGGGTCGAGCGTATCTATGCTCACAGGGAGTTCTGTTGTTGTCTTCGCAATCTTGACTGATCGTATGACCTCCTCGATACTGCAATCCATTGTAGCGCCAAGATCGATGATGTCCGCGCCCTTCCCCACAAACTCGCGTATCTTTTCCGCCAATGTCTTGTCAGGCATTGCTGTCGCACCAGCGATCTCTGCCATCACCTTCATGCTGCTGTCTCCACCAACCTTTTTCCCGCAGATCTCAAATGCCGGTGTTGCATCTTTCTCGTGCTCTTTCAGGTGCGAGACAGCGTCCTCTCGCATCTTTGTTGACAGAAATTCACAGGCAGGGATGGTTTTTGAGAGTTCGAGTTCGCCCACGCATGAGAGTACCGAAGTCAGGTCATACGCATGCCTCGGTCCGAGACGGATCTCTGTTCCGCACCGATCTTCGAGATCCGTGAAATCGCTCGATACGAGACCCGGGACAAGGATCAGATCGTAGCGCCTGTCCGGCAGCGCGGACCTGAGCAGACCCGGAGTTATGAATGCTGCTACCTCGATATCGAGTACAAGCACATCTGCATTCTCCTTCGCCGCTTCTCTGACAGTCTGCTGCGCAAGTCTTCCGGTCGCTATGAGGATGTCCATGGTATCACATCGATAATCGTATCGATGCTTTTTAATATTGATGCTTTCCCATACCAGCCTCATTCAGGCAGCATGCACACCCATGATCGGCGATCCAGTACAGCAGCCATGACTGCGGAGTCGTTGTTGATATCGCTACCGCCGTCGAGATCGCCTGCAAAATCTTATTATGCATAGAAGATGACCCATTCCCGATGGAAGACGACGATATGTTCGAGAGGATTGATAAGATTATACAGGAGAGCATCCGTCCGGTTCTGAGATCCGATGGCGGCGATATCACCCTGGTAGATGTTAGTTGTGGTGTCGTTACTATCACACTCAAAAAAACCACAGTCCCAACCACCTTCAGCAATTTCGTAAGAACATTTAAGGTCCCGAGGGAGTGTTTATGCGGTAGGGGTGCGGTCCGGGTTGCGTCGGTGCGGGAAGGGGTCCTGAATCGGTTGAAGGAGGAAGTGCCTGATATCAGCGAAGTTGTAGTTGCCAGGGACGTGTGACTGTGCTGTAGTTTCGCGCGTCACGCAGGTTGACCGCTCCGCACAACGGTAGAGTCTTTTTATTATTTTCTGGGAACGTCGGATTATCTTACGCAACCACAACTAACATAATGGAGCACTATCAATCTGAAAAGTCTTTTACACCAATAATCTGTGTCCATATGCGTTAATATGTGGCTGATACTATTTTAGCCATAGACTAACACCGATTTCGCTGATTACACCCCTCTAATCATACCTGTATTTGCCGGGTTGGCGTCATGTTTTCAACTGACCAGAACAAATTAAGAAGTATCCAACAGCACACAACAACACATAATATTATATCAGGATGTAATTGATACCATGATCGACAGAAACGAGATCACACCCATACTGGACGAATACGATACTAACAATGTGAAGATCGGGCTTGTAGGCTCGCATTCTGCACTCGATGTCTGTGACGGAGCGATCGAGGAGGGTTTCAGGACACATCTGGTCTGCCAGGCAGGGCGCGAAAAGACGTACACCAGATATTTCAGGGCAGAGCGCGACCCGAGCGGGAATCTCCTGCGCGGGATCGTGGACGATGCCGTAGTTTACTCGCGGTTTGATGAGGTCCTGCAGCCAAAAAACCAGCAGTATCTGCGTGACAACAACATCCTCTTCGTGCCGAACAGGTCGTTTACATCATACTGCAGCATCGATGCAATCGAGAACGATTTCGCAGTCCCGATGGTGGGAAGTCGCAATCTCCTCCGAAGCGAGGAACGGGGTGGCGAGGAGGACTATTACTGGCTTCTTGAGAAGGCGGGTCTGCCATACCCGGAAAGGATCGATGATCCTCTGGATATCGATGAACTGGTCATGGTGAAACTCCCGCACGCTGTAAAGAAACTCGAACGCGGCTTTTTCACGGCGTCTGATTACAACGAGTATCTGGAAAAGTCTAAGTCCTTGATACGGCAGGGCGTGATCACGGAGGAAGCGCTTTCTTCGGCACGGATTGAGCGGTACGTGGTCGGTCCAGTATTTAATCTTGATTTCTTCTATTCGCCGATCGAGGATACGATGAGCAAGACCGAACTGATCGGCATCGACTGGCGGTTCGAGACGAGTCTCGACGGGCATGTGCGCCTGCCTGCGCCACAGCAGATGACGCTTGCAGAGCAGCAGCTTGTGCCAGAGTACACGGTCTGCGGGCACAACTCGGCGACGCTAAGGGAGTCGCTACTTGAGGATGCATTCGAGCTTGCAGAGAAGTACGTGAAAGCGACGCAGAAGCATTATTCGCCAGGGATCATTGGTCCGTTCTGTCTACAGACATGCGTGGACAAGGATCTTAATTTCTACATCTACGACGTAGCCCCCCGAATCGGTGGCGGCACGAACGTACACGTGTCAGTCGGGCATCCGTACGGAAACGCGCTCTGGCGCAGGAATATGAGCACGGGTAGAAGGCTTGCGATGGAGGTAAGAAGGGCTGTGGATGCGGGGAGGGTTGCGGAGATTGTAACGTAAAGTGAAATGTCACGGGGGTGTGTGGTTAACCGATGACGAAGGCATGTAACCAGAATATGAGGATCGACCGGATCGCTGGTATATATCACTCAGGGAATGGAGAGGGGTGTGCAGGCGAGTACGAGGATGTGCCTGGATTTTGCAAGAGCTCCATGACTGAGGAGATTAAGGATCATGGCTATGTGCTCACCCCGGGCAGGTACGTGGGCGCGGCGGCAATAGAAGACGATGGTGATCCGTTTGAGGAGAAGATGGCAGCGCTTACCGCCACGCTCTACGAGCAATTCGCCAGGTCTGACCAGCTCGAAGCCACCATCAAGAAGAATCTGGAGGCGCTGGGGTATGGTGGGTGAGCGTTTCACATTCGAGATTCTGGTTAATGCTATCAGGAATGTACATGAGAACCTCTCCGTTCAGGCTGCCAAAGCAGTAAATATCAGCCTGACCTTACGGAATTGGCTCATCGGGTGCTACATCCACACCTATGAACAGAATGGTTCGGATCGGGCTACTTATGGTGAACAGTTGCTGGAAAATCTCTCTTTGCGGCTGAAAGAAACAGGTTTGCAGCGGATCGAAGCTCGGGAACTTCGTCGGTATCGCCGGTTTTTCCTTGTTTACCCCCAGATACGGGAGTCACTGAATCCCGAATTAACGCCTATGTTGCCGCGGAAATCGGAAAGTCTAATCCGGGAGTCACCGACTCCAGAATTAAAAACAGCAGGTCTGAAACTGATCGAAAGGCTTTCTTTCACACACCTGGCGGAACTGCTCAAGTTTGATGACCCGCTGAAGCGGACTTTTTACGAGGTCGAGTGCATACGCGGAAACTGGTCGGTACGAGAACTTAAACGTCAGATCGCCAGCCTCTACTATGAACGCTCGGGACTGTCAACAAACAAGGAAAAACTCGCTGAGATAGCTCAGTCGGATGTGGAACAGGCGGAACCAAAACTGAATATCCGGGATCCGCATATCTTTGAATTTCTTGGCTTGAAATCCAAAGAGGCGATGGGTGAATCGGAGCTTGAGGATTCGCTACTCGATAAACTGCATGAGTTTCTTCTGGAGATGGGGCACGGGTTTTGTTTTGAAGCCCAGCAGAAACGGATTCTTATCGGCGATGAATACTATTTTATCGATCTCGTCTTCTACCATCGAATCCTTAAATGTCATGTACTTATTGAGCTGAAAGTGGACGGTTTCAGTCAGGAATATCTGGGTCAGCTCAATACTTATATCAACTGGTACTGTAAGAACGAAATGACTCATGGCGACAACCCGCCCGTCGGCATTCTACTCTGCACACAGAAAAACCATGCACTGGTCGAGTACGCTCTGGCAGGGATGGATAATCAGCTCTTTGTGTCCAAGTACCAGCTCGAACTGCCGAAGGAGGAAGATATCAAGCGCTTCCTGGAAGAGCAGATGAAGAAGGAGGTGGTGGGATATGGGGGGTGAACTGATCATGTATGCGGATTTACTGCATGAAATAAAGAAACGTATCCGACATGCGCAGGTACGGGCAGTGCTTTCCGCCAACGAGGAAATGATTTTGCTTTATTGGGATATTGGATTTTCCATCGCAAAGCGTCAGATTGCAGAAGGTTGGGGCGCTGCTATCATCCCTCGTGTGGCAAAAGACATAAAAAACGATATGCCGGAGATCAAAGGTTTTTCAGAGCGAAATCTGAAACGAATGATCAGGTTTTATCGCGAATACCCTTTTCTTTCAGAGTTTGTGCCACCGGCTGTGGCACAATTGGAGACTGCGACTGCCGATACAAAAGTGCCACAGGCTGTGGCACTATTATCCCCTGAAGACAAGGGACAGATGCGGCGTCTGGTTGTCCGATTGCCATGGGGGCACAACATTCTGCTCATTGAAAAAATCAAAGATCTGAAAATTCGCGTCTGGTACATGAGGATGACTATCGAACAGGGCTGGAGCCGCAATGTCCTGAACCTGATGATTAATTCCGATTCTTATGGGCGGGAAGGCAATGCTGTTACGAACTTTGACCAGATGCTTCCATCACCACAATCGGATTTAGCTAGGCAGGCGTTGAAAGATCCCTATATCTTTGACTTTCTGACACTTGACGAGCCGTTCCGCGAGCGTGAACTGGAAACGGGTCTGGTTCGGCATCTGGAGAAATTTCTTCTGGAATTGGGAACGGGATTTTCTTTTGTCGGTCGGCAGTATCACCTCGATGTTGGAGAGGAGGATTTTTACATCGACCTGCTTTTTTACCACCTGAAACTGCGCTGTTTCGTGGTCATTGATCTGAAAAAAGGTCCGTTACGCCCCGAATACGCCGGAAAGATGAATTTCTATCTCAATGTGGTGGATGACAGACTGAAGCATAAAACCGATAACCAATCCATTGGCATGATTCTCTGTCAGGATAAGAAGAAAATTCTTGCCGAATACGCGCTGCGTGGTGTTGCGAAGCCGATCGGTGTCTCTGAATACGAGCTGACCCGCGCGCTGCCGGACAAATTGAAATCCGCTCTGCCCACGATTGAAGAGATTGAAGAGGAACTCTCCATAGACGACAAGGGGGTGGATGGTGGTGAGTGAGTGGCTGGATAGCTCTTTGGGTGATGTCGTTAACATCAATCCCACACGAGCTCCCCATAAAGGAGCGAATTCAACATATATTTCAATGTAGCAACTTGAATCTGGAAATCGCCAAGTTAGACGTTTGGACGGGAGGTTGTTCAAAGGGTCAGGCTCTCGTTTTCAGAATGGCGATACTTTACTGGCTCGTATAACGCCATGTCTCGAAAATGGCAAGACTGCCCATGTTAATTTCCTTGAAGATGGAGAGATTGCGCATGGTTCGACCGAGTTTATCGTTCTTTCTGGAATTGAGGGCATGACCGACAATCTGTTCGTTTATTATCTCACGCGATCACCCGAATTTCGTGACTTTGCAATTGTTCGGATGGAAGGTTCCTCAGGTCGTCAGCGTGTTCCGGCACCTACACTAAAGCGTTTCACATTCGCTTGTCCACCGCTCCCCGAACAGCGCGCCATCGCCCACATCCTCGGCTCACTGGACGACAAGATCGAGCTGAACCGGCGGATGAACGAGACGCTGGAGGCGATGGCGCAGGCGATCTTCAAGAGCTGGTTAGTGGACTTCGATCCCGTGCGTGCCAAGACGGAGGGGCGGGACACGGGGTTGCCCAAGGAAATCGCAGACCTCTTCCCGGACAGCTTCGAGGAGTCGGAGCTGGGGGCGATGCCGGAGGGGTGGAAACAAAGCACAATACGCGACGAGTTCGATATCACGATGGGGCAGTCACCACCTGGAAGCACATATAATGAAACAGGAGCAGGTCTTCCTTTCTTCCAGTGGCAAAGGGATTTTGGTTTCCGCTACCCAGCAAATCGTGTTTATTGCACCGCGCCCAAAAGAATCGCGGAACACAGTGACATCCTTGTTAGCGTCCGTGCTCCTGGGGGGGGGCAATCAATATGGCTGCTGATCGGTGTTGCATTGGCCGAGGTGTGGCAGGAATTCGTCACAAATCCGGCAGCCGTTCTTATACATATTATGCGATGCACACTCTCGGTGACAATTTCGCTCGGTTCGAAGCGGAAGGCACGGTGTTCGGGGCTATCAATAAGAAACAATTCGAAGCAATTATGTGGATTGCACCTCCAACATCGTTTGTTGAGAGATTTGAACAGATTGCCTTTCCGTTTGATGAGCGAATTGAAAGCAATGAGCAGAAGTCAACCACTCTCGCCGCCATACGCGACACGCTCCTTCCGAAACTGCTAATATCTGGCGAACTGCGCGTTCCAGATGCCGAGAAGTTTATGGGGGATGCCGAGTTATGAGTGCAGCGGTCAAGATTGCTCAATGGGTTGAAAAAAAGCCGCTGATCCTGATCCGCTTCGATGAGGATTTTTCGAAATCCTTGCTTAATTCCAGACAGGGGTTTGAACACCTGACCATTGTAAAACCTCATCGAGTTTTTCAAGAACTCAAACTACCGACGCTCTGTTTGCTAGAGATCCAAGACCACGATGGGACCAGGTGCTACTTGGGCACGGCAACCCGAAAAACCGCCGTCAGCACGTTTGACTCGCGTTTAACCATCAAAAAGCTCCGCTCCGTCGTGCCATCCTCGTTGAATGAGATAGAAGGGACAGTTACCGACATGCGGATGAAGCATCTTCTCAATGACCGACTCCCTGTCGGTTGTGGCTTCTCATGCCTTTCACCGAAACTGAGTGCCTACCTTATTGAGTTATTGGCGCAAAATCCCGACAACCATACTGCGCTGGATGTTGCGCTGTCTCTGCTGCCGGGATTGCGACGCGTACCCCATGTCAAGTGGGCGCAGGAAGACGCAATCCATTCTGCCATGACCGCGTTTGGCATTCGTGCCAACGCGATACCGAATGAAGTTGTCCTGAAGCGAGGCACGGCGTCGGGCCTCGGCACGATTGGCGCTCACCTCTATGAAGATAATGTTGTTCGTGCGGATGCGTCCCAACTGCTGGGGTTCCATGCCATTGCTCCTAATGTCACGGGACGGGCTGTTTTTGAAAAACGTGATGAACAGCTGGTGATATACACCGCCAATAAACTTCCCTTGGAACAGATGCTCGGCGTTGACCTGATCTATATCAACGAGACCAAGGGCAATATTATAATGGTCCAATACAAAATGCTGGAGGAATGGAAACAAGACAACAAGAGCCACGACTGGCTGTTCAGGCCAGACAAACAATTTTGGGATGAAATTTCACGAATGCAGCTCCCGGCGTTTCAAGGAGCGCTTACGGACTATCGGCTGAGTCGCAATCCGTTCTTCTTTAAATTTGTGAAGCGAAAGATCGTTGATGACTCGTGCCAGTCTTTTCTAGTCTCGCTGGATCACCTGAATCAATTCCTTGCATCCCCTGAGGCCAGAGGGATGAAGGACGGCATTCGCCTGAGCTATGACGCCTTGGACGGAACATATTTGCGCGAAGCCGACATAATCAGTCTTATCCGTTCCGGTTACGTCGGCACTCACCGCGCCGAAACTGAGGCGCTTGCAACGATTATCTCTGAGGTAGCCAATGGCAATAGAGCGCTGGTGCTGGCTTGGCAAAGAAAAATGAAAGTGGGGACGCCATGAGCAAGAGACGAATTAGGCGTATTGGGCCCAAAAGTTTCTTCGTTTCTCGCCTGAAGAAGAGCTGTGATCCGTTGATTGTCACAGTCTCCGATCAGAAATGGTCACATCTGGTAGGTAAGCGACTCTCCCAGATAAATGGAGCCTTAAAAGGGAT
>JAYEGI010000023.1:0-5879 GCA_034659035.1 Methanobacteriota archaeon | reverse complement strand
ACAACTTGTTGTTACGGATTTATGCAAATGATGTTTTAAATCATGTAATAAGTGTTAATTTAAATCTTAAAAGTATAATAAAATGCTACTAAATCTATAACAGACAATCTTTAGAAATCAAAGCAGACCATAACACAAGATTTAGGTAAATTGAAGCCCGCACACCTCTTACCCTCCTTTTTGGAGTGGATACAAATCTTCTGCAGCACCGCGAAGCCGACGACCACAATCCACTCAAACTGCCGCCAACATCCGCTTCCCTGCCCTTCTCTGCACCTCATCGAAGAGATTTCTCCCATGCGAATCGATTCCGACGATAAGCGGTCCGAAATCACACATCCCCAGCACCCAGACTGCTTCTGCCATTCCAAGATCAAGCCAGTGCACACCGCGCACCGCGCTGATATGATCTGCTGCCACTGCAGCGCACCCGCCTGTGTATGCAAGATACGCGCACCGATCCCGCATCGCATCAGCGATCGACATCCCGCCCTTGCCGATTATGGCATGGACGCCAAATCGATCCAGAATAGCTGTGGTCTGCGAATTCAACCGGCTGCTCGTGGTGGGACCTGCCGCGATCACCTCCCACGACCCAGCTACCCCTCTGACAATCGGCCCGCAGTGGTAGATCACGGCATTCTCGAGATCGAACGGAATTTCTGACGCATCTGATGCCTCCAGTATGCGGCTGCACGCCCGATCCCTAACCGTCATGACCGTTCCACTCAGGTACACAAGATCACCTGCACGTAATCTGGTAACATCAGAGATGGTAAGCGGGGTACTCAGGTGGTGGGTGGTCATGGTGCTCTCTCTGGCACGGCGGGTTAAAAGATTGTTTGCGGCAGACCGATCGGACTTTTTGTGAGATATTCCCATATCCGGCGCAGAAGATGGGTTATGAGGTCACCTATCCGAGCGGGCGACTTGGCACGGCACCAGAGCAATCTTTAAATATGATGTACAACTATGGACATTATTGTACAAAGTTATACGGTGAATGCGATGATAACTCCGAACCCACAGGAACTGACCGCTCTTCTCGAGCCGATAGAACCGCCCGCGATCATCCAGTTGATCGCAAAAACTACCGCGCGATGCACGCCTATCGACCTGTACAACGTGCTAAAATCAGAGAACCCGAAATACTCCTATCTGCTCGAGTCTGTGGAAAAGGAGAAGCATCATGCACGGTTCTCGTTCGTGGGCTCTGATCCGGACGCGGTCATCACGATAAGCGGGAGGGATATCTCACTCCAGTACGAGAGATCGACGCCGCTTATCAGACAGATCGAGGCAGATTTATCAGACCTGCACGAGAGTGGTGTTATACGTCCGGAATACGACGTTCTGGATGCGTTAAAGCCGATCGTACCAAGAGTACCCTATATCTGCACGAAAAACTTCGATCGGCAGGTGTTTTCTGGCGGTGCGATTGGATATTATGGTTACGGCATCGTATACGACTGCTGGCTGGATATCAGGCGACGCGATCATGCAGCAACACCGGATGCGCAGTTCATGCTCATTACACATACCGTGGTCTTCGATCACCTGACCGGCGAGGTTTATATCATCTTAACTCCTTTTTTACAGGATTTTAGTGGAGATGAGATCGCAAGAATGTACCGGAACGCCGAATCCGATGCAGCGGCGATGATCTCAACTATCAGAAGGGCAGAAGAGCTTAATTTGAGGGAGCAGACCTCTGGTGGCGGGCACGGTCAGATGGCGATGACCGCGAATGTAGGGCAGGACGAGTTCGAGACGATGGTTGGAACAGCGAAGCAGCACATCGTCGATGGCGACATCTTCCAGGTTGTGCTGTCCAGACGATACGAGGCGACGAACACGCACAGCCCGGTAGAACTGTACACGAGGCTGCGTGATGTCAATCCAAGCCCGTACATGTATCTATTCGAATTCGGGGAGACTAAAATCGTCGGTGCAAGCCCTGAAACGCTCTTCACAGTCCACAACCGGAAATTGATCACCAATCCGATCGCCGGCACCTGCCCGCGGGGTAAGACCGATGCGGAAGACGCCGAACTCGCCGAAAAACTGCTGAACGATGAAAAGGAGCGGGCAGAGCATGTGATGCTCGTCGATCTCGGCAGAAACGATGTGCGGATGGTATCGAATCCTGGAACGGTTCGGGTCGAGGATTTCATGACCGTCAGGAAATACTCACACCTCCAGCATATCGAGAGCACGGTTACAGGAATACTGCGCGACGACGTTGATGCGTTCGATGCGACACGCGCGATCTTTCCCGCGGGCACACTATCCGGTGCGCCGAAGATCCGTGCGATGGAGATCATCGACACACTCGAGAAGGATGCCCGCGGGATTTACGGCGGCGGCGTTGGTTATTACTCATGGAACAAGGATGCCGACTTTGCAATCGTGATCAGGACGATGGTTCTTGATGGAGACCGGATGTTTATTCAGGCAGGGGCCGGAATCGTTGCTGACTCGGATCCCACGTATGAATATCTGGAGACCGAACGCAAGATGGCTGCGATGATGAAGGTGATCGAATGAAGATATTGTTCGTGAATAACAAGGACTCGTTTGTATGGAATCTTGTCGAGTATGTCTCGATCTTCGAGCCGGACACGATCGTCGTCCCGAACACGATAACGCTTGAGGAAGTCAGAGAAATCGATCCTGCCGGGATCGTGATCTCGCCTGGTCCGGGGAATCCGAACGATCCCCGCGATATCGGATCATGCATCGAGATCATCCGTGCGTGCGAGGTTCCTCTGCTTGGGGTATGCTTGGGATGTCAGGCGATCAATGTCGCGTTTGGCGGCACGGTCGGGCACGCATCGGTTGGTCCAGTTCACGGGAAGGCGTCTGAGATTTATCATGACGGGGTCGGGATCTACGAAGGGCTTCCGAATCCGTTTACTGGCGGCAGGTACCATTCGCTTGCTGTGGATCGGGTGTCGCCGGATCTTGAGGTTGTGGCACACAGTCCCGACGGCGTCGTCATGGGGATCAGGCACAGGCGGCGGCAGATCGAGGGCGTGCAGTTCCATCCCGAGTCGGTACTGACGCCGGAAGGGCTTGGGATGGTTGAGCGGTGGGTGGGGATGGTGAGTGGTGGGGTGTAGTTGATGTGGTGTGGGTGCCTGCTATAAAGGGGCTGGTTTTGCATACATCTACCTCGGAGGAAGTTCCATGGACAACGTGGCAGACATTGTTCTCTGCGGCGAGTCAGACGGGGATCAATTTGGTTATTTCTGTTTTTATGCAGGGGACGTGAACAATGACGGATATGATGATGTGATAATCGGCGCGCCGAAGAGTGATGCAGGGGGCGCTGATTCAGGAAGGGCTTGCATCTACTTTGGCGGAAGTTCGATGGACAGCACACCTGACGTCACCATGACTGGCGCTGGAGCAGGTCATAGATTCGGGTATGTGGCTCCGGCAGGTGATGTTAACGATGACGGATGCGACGATGTGATCGTCGGGGCACGCGGCGCTGATAAGGCATACATCTATCTCGGCGGCAGCCCGATGGATAGCACAGCCGATGTAACGATGAGTGGCGAGAGTTCAGGCGATTTCTTTGGCTATGGAACCGGTACGGTCGGGGATGTGGATAAAGATGGGTATTCTGATGGATCGTTGGTGCACCGTACTGTGCAGGCACTGGTAAGGCATACATCTATCTTGGGGGAGACTCCATGGATAATATTACAGACATAACGATTGCCGGAGGCTCTGATGATGGTTTTGGTATGTGTGTTGGCTTTGCGGGCGATGTTAATGGGGATGGGAACAACGACTTTACCATAGCCGCGCCGCAGAATTCGATACAGAGAAACGGGAGGACGTATGTATACACGGTTATGGCGGGGTCTACTGAGTATACGGTTCACAATGTCGATACCGGAGAGGATTTCTCAACGATTCAGGCTGCGATAGATGATCCTGGTACGCTGGATGGGCATACGATTACGGTGGATGCCGGGACGTATAACGAGAATGTGGATGTGAACAAACGGCTCACGTTGATCGGTGAAGGTGCGGATGTGGTGACGGTGACCGCGGCGTCGACAGATGATCATGTGTTTGAGGTGACTACAGATTATGTGGACATATCAGGGTTCAAGGTGACCGGGGCAACGGGCGACTACGCAACAGGGGACTACAAGGCTGGGATTTATCTTGGTGATGGTGCGAATCACTGCAATATTGCTGATAACAAGGCTGTAAGCAACTGCTGCGGAATCTACTCGTGGCATACGTGGCCTTCAAGCGACAACAACACGCTCGCAAACAACACTGCATCGAACAACGATTGTGGCATCTGGATGGGTCATTCGAATAACAATAGCATCACAGACAACATCATGTCAGACAACGATGGTGGCATCATCCTGTATTTTTCGAACAACAACACGCTCATGAACAACACCGCATCGAACAACGGTGGTGGTATACGACTGGATTCTTCGAACAATACCACACTCACTGGTAACACCGCATCAGGCAACAAGCACGGCATCGTCTGCGTATCTTCTTCGAGCAACAACACGTTTACCAACAACACAATCTACAACAACAGCTACGGCATCTGGGTATATTATTCGAGCAACAACACGTTTACCAACAACACTGTGACCTCAAACAACTATCACAACTACAGCAACTGCTATGGTATCTCTCTGAGTTCTTCGAGCAAC
This sequence comes from Methanobacteriota archaeon, assembly GCA_034659035.1. GTDB lineage: Archaea > Halobacteriota > Methanosarcinia > Methanosarcinales > Methanogasteraceae > Methanogaster_A. The sequence goes on along the minus strand of JAYEGI010000023.1, from coordinate 1,176 downwards.
AACCTCATCTACAACAACTACTTCAACAACACAAACAACGCTTATGACAACGGCAATAATACATGGAACATCACCCCAACCGCAGGCACAAACATCATCGGCGGCTCACTCCTCGGCGGCAACTACTGGAGCGATTACGCTGGTGCGGATTCGGACGGTGATGGTCTCGGGGATTCGGAGTACTCAATCACTGGCGGTGATAACATCGATTATCACCCGCTCTGCCCAACTGAGGCATCTGTGAAAGGCGACCTCAACCACGACGGCATCCTCACCCCCTCAGACGCCGCGATCGCGCTTAAGCTCGCAGCCATCGGCGCACACAACCCGGCAGCCGACGTCAGCGGCGACGGCAGGGTCACCTCGCTCGACGCGCTTATGATCTTACAGGCGACGGCTGACGGCATAGAATTATGAGCGAGCGGACGCAAAGATGCGAGCATGAAAAGAATCGAATTTCACGATAGGGAAAAGGAGAAAAAAGAGATACATGATATTCTGGACTCCGAACCATCTCTGATCACCTTCGTCTACGGGCCGATAAACAGTGGGAAAACCACTCTGATCAACAACCTGATAGGGCAACTGCCAGAGGAGTATGCCCCCTTCTATATTAACCTGCGCGGACGTTTCATTACCGGTTATGACGATTTCCTTAATGTATTGTTCGAGATCGACGAGGGTGGTGGGGTCGACAACATCAGCGAGTATGCAACCTCTATCCTTAAGGATCTGAAGATACTCAGCGGAATCCCAATACCGATAAACCTGTTTGAACAAATATTCGATAAGAAAGATAAAAGCAAGGATGTGTTCAGATACATCGAACGTTTCTTTACTGATATCTCAGAGAAACGCATACCGCTACTGATCATCGATGAGCTGCAGGTGATCGGGGATATGAAGATCGATGGACATCTGGTTTACAAATTATTCAATTTCTTTGTGAGGCTTACGAAAGAGTTGCATCTGGCACATATATTCGTGGTCACTTCCGATTCGCTCTTCGTCGAACGAGTTTACAGCGAGGCGATGCTCTCTGGCAGGTACAGGTATCTGCTGGTGGATGATTTTGATCGCGATACTACCGCAGCGTTTCTGGGAAAGTATGGTTTTACTGACGATGAGACGAGGGTGGCGTGGGAATACTGCGGTGGAAAACCGGTGTGTCTGGTT
>JAYEGI010000022.1:0-21194 GCA_034659035.1 Methanobacteriota archaeon | reverse complement strand
AAACTACGATGTTTCCGGAGGCTTTTAACCAGACACTTGATTACCATCCCAATCTGGATGGCGTTCTTGGGGATGGTATTTACGCGTGTCGGTGGATTACCAATCTGATTTCGGAAAATAACTCCACTCCACACTTTCTACCGCGTAGTAATGTGACTTTTAAGAGTAAAGGGGCTCTTGGGTGGTATGATATGCTTTATTCGCTCTGGGAATATCCTAAGGAGTGGTTAGAACATTATCACATGCGTTCGATCTCGGAAACAGTTAATTCAATGGTCAAATGCTGGTTTGGCGCGCCGCTTAGGAAACGGCTTGAATCGCGGAAGAAGACTGAGACGCAGCTGAAGCGTGTGGGGCACAATATTCGGCGACTGGGGTACTTAGAGATCATTGGTGATGTGGTACCACACTGGAGGGGAGGTATGTGAATTTTGTCCCAAAGCCTGTCTCACCAGTAGTTCCGAATGAGACTTTTTAATTTGTTCTGGTCGGTTGAAAAACATGACGCCAACCCGGCAAATACAAATACGAGTAGATAGGTGTAATCAGTGAAATCGGTGTTAATCTGTGGCTAAAAGTTTTATTTTCAATTAATTAACCCGTATTACACAGATTAACGGTGTAAATGACTTTTCAGATCGATAGTTAGCCATTCTGGTAGTTGTGATTGCGTAAGACAACCCGAAGTTCTCAGAAAATAATAAAAAGACTCATTCGTCGTGCAACACATCGCTTCAGAACATACCGCAGAGTATGCGGAATCGAAGTAACAGACTCCTGATAGGCGTCATCGATGCCACCTCCGGTATGGCGGGGCATTATCGCCAAAAGCAGGCATGCAGAGACATCGCAAAACCCAGTGAGGAACTTACGCAGTCTCGAAACTCTGCGCCCACTCTCAGTCTCCGCGGTGATAAAAACACCCGGATTTTCAGGCAGTGCCCCATTTAAGGTCGGGGAGAAAAGAGTTGTACCAGGAGAGAGAATAACAGTAGCAACGATGAAGATCAGACAGCAGAAACTGAAGAGACGTGAGGGCACAATCGAACTTGTTCCTGAGACGCTTGATGATCTCTGGCACCTGAAATACATAATCGAGAACCGCGATCTCGTATCAGCATTTACGAAACGCCGGGTAGAGGGGGCAACTGACAAGATACGCCCGGAAGCGGCTGAAAAGAAGTCGGTTTACCTCACGATCGAGGCGTCCGGGATGGAGTTTCACCGATTCTCAAACCGGCTCCGTGTACGCGGCGTCATCAGGAGAGGGGTTGATACCGGCGAGTATCACACCATCAACGTCGAGATCGGATCGATGGTCGGCATCACAAAGCACTGGAAGCCGGATCAGCTCGAACGGATCGAGGATGCGAAAGCTCTCTCCAATCGTCCACGTGTGACGATTATCACAGTCGAGTCAGGAGAAGCAGAGATCGGGCGTGTCCGCCAGTTCGGCGTTGATCGGGTATCGCAGGTTACCAAACCATCCGGGAAACAGGGCGGCGATTTCACGCACGAGTTCTTTGCGTCGGCAGCAGATGCGCTCAGCAAATCCGTTGCAGGCGGCGAAGACCACTCAATTATCATCGCAGGACCCGGATTCATGAAAGAAGATTTTATGGAGTATTTGCGCTCCGCAATTCCGGATATCGCGGCACGCGCGGTACTTGAGGACACCGTGACAACGGGAATGCCCGGGTTTATTGAGGTCCTGCGGAGAGGCGCGGTTGACAGGATCGTGCAGGAATCGAGGATCGGGCGGGAGACTGAGATGATGGACGCGCTGATGCGCGAGATCGCTACCGATGGCAAGTGCGCTTACGGGACTTCTGAGGTTATGGCTGCGCTCGAACTTGGCGCAATTGAGACGCTGCTGATCGTTGATGAGATGCTGCGGGACCTCCGGGAGGCAGGAGCCTGTGCAGTGCAAGGAACAGTGACCGGGGCAAGGTCAGGAGATAAGATGGACACTGGGACGGGGGAAGGTGGCAGGGACGGGTCAGGAGCAAAATCCGGCATCGATGCAGACAATCTCATACGGCGGGTCGAGCAGATGCAGGGGCGGGTCGTCGTCTTAAGCTCCGAGTTTGAGCCGGGAAATCGGCTCGACGCGCTTGGCGGGATGGCTGCGCTCTTAAGGTTTAAGATCGAGTAGGGGGCAGGAGCTGATCATCTGGATCGCGATGATCAATTCAAATATATAAACAAAAAATCCAATGAATTCCAACAATTTGGAGAACCAGTGATTTCAGTGGATACAAAGAAGAATGAATTGGTGAGGAATTTTAAAAATGGCGGTCGTTAACTTAGACCGAAAGGAAATCCCAATTTTCCTGGTTCTGACGTTTTCTGTGATCGCTATCGGTAGCTCTCACGTGTGTAGAGATCGCGGAAGGAGATTGAGACGCGGCTGAAGCGTGTGGGGCACAATATTCGGGATAGTTCTGGTACCTGAAGGTCATGGGTGGCGTGATACCACACTGGCGCAGATACCCTGGTTCATGAATATAGTCCTGAATTCTGTTGCACCGCAAGTTTATCACCTATTACATATAACTACCCTTCATGAATTGCTCGCTACGGTTTCTTGGCGGATGTGGGGAGGTTGGCAGGTCAGCAGTCCTGATCGACGACGATATCCTGCTCGATTACGGGATGAAACCGGGTGAGTCGTCTGACCATCCGCCATCGTATCCCTTAAACGGGACCAACCCGCGAACGATCATTATCTCACACGGGCATCTCGACCACTGCGGGATGGTGCCAAATATTATGGACATCCGCCCGCAGGTCTATAGCACGCCGATCACCAAACATCTTACAGCGTTTCTTGCGAAGGATACGCTCTCGATTGCGAGGCGTTCCGGGCAGATGCCGCCCTTCGACTCGCAGGACATCCAGGAGTTCATACATTCTGCCCGCATCATTGACTATAGGGATCAATTCGAGTGCGGCGAATATAGCGCGCAACTCTATGACGCAGGACACATCCCTGGCTCGGCATCGATCCTTCTCGAATCCGAAAACGGAATACGAATACTCTACACCGGCGATGTGAACCACACAGATACGCGTCTTTTGAACCGATCCGAGCCACAGCCGAAAGCCGATGTCATGATCATCGAGAGTACATACTTTGGCACCGACCACGCACCGAGAAAGGAGCTGGAGCAGGAGTTTGTGGACTCGATCCGCGATACCTTAAATCGCGGCGGAAACGCAATCGTCCCGTGTTTCGCGATCGGGCGGACGCAGGAGGTTCTGATGATCCTCCACAAACACGGGCTGCATCCTTATGTTGATGGGATGGGCGTCGATGTCTTGCGGAGATTTGTCCAGCATCCCGAATATCTGCGCGATTCGAATGCGCTTCAGCGGGCGTTTGACAACGCAACCGTGGTGAAACCGGAGACGAGGGCGCGGATACTCAAGAACTCCCTCATCGTCACGACCGCGGGAATGTTAAATGGCGGACCCGCGCTCTTCTACCTCGGCAAGATACACGACGACCCCGAGAGCAAGATCCTTCTCACCGGATACCAGGTCGAGGGCACCAACGGCTACCACGCACTTCTGCACAAACGCCTGACCGACAGAAATCGGGTAATTCCCCTCCGCATGACTGTGGAACAGTACGATTTCTCTGCGCACAGCGGCGACACCGAGCTTAAGAGATCGGTGCAAAAATTCTGCGATCAGGGCGGTGAGTTTGTGTTTATGATGCACGGCGACCACACAGAAGAGTTTGCAGCATGGGCTGGCGAGTGCGAGGTCGATGCGACCGCACCTGCAAACGGCGATGAATTCACTATCGACTGAGGCACGGCAAAAACGACGAGAGGGGGATTTGAACCCCCGAGGTGCGAGGCACCACTGGATTGTTGCATAATATAATTTAGCAATCCAGCGCCATACCGGGCTTGGCTATCTCGTCATGCAGGAGTACTGGTTTGTGGGCGCTGGTATTAATCTTTTCCGAAGGGTGGGGGGCATGGCACATCAGCCCCGATCTCGGCGGTGACCAAAAACCCGGAGATTTTTTGATATTGTAACACTCAGGTATGTTGATTGGTCGCCCAATTGTGATTCTGTACTTTCCGAGTGGTTACTTGATATTTTCGAAATAGGGTTCTCAGGAAGAGTGAAAAAATGCATGCAACTTACCTATTTGCCCTTTGACTTGATATCAGACTCGCCCGGCGGCAGGAACTTGGCGATCTGGTCAGGTGACGCAACAACCTTGATCGATCGCCCCAACGCATCTGAAAATACCCGGTATATCTTCTTTGCGATATCGTTCTGGTTAAACCGCCCCGGAACAATCTCGACCACGTTCTTTGCATGATTCGAAACAGCAGAGACCGAACCCCCGATCAGATGCAGGTCGCTGGTTATCCCGATTGCAACCCCGACCGAAATGTCCTTTAAGTAGTTCCGTGTGCCACGGATGATGAATGCGCCTTTGGAGACGAACTCGCCGTGTTCCGGCGTCTTTGAGACCTGATCGGGATGCACCCAGTAGCAGTCGCCTGTGTACTGTCCGCTCTTCCAGATGCTTGAATACGAGATCGCAAACTGCGCCGCCTCTGCGATGGTCTGCTCGGATACTTCAGCGCCCTTATCGACCTTGATAATCGTCACCGGCGCGCCCGGCGCCTGGCTGTGCATGAAGATATCCCGTTTCTCAAGATATTTCTTGACGATCTCCTCGTTGCTGGTTGCGCCGCGCCCACCAATCACGAGTAATCCGTCTGAGGTTCTAAACCACCTGTACTGGTCGTACCAACGTGGTTTCGGGCGTTTGGGCGCTGGCATCTTCGCTTTAGGCTTCTTGACTCGCTCTTTCAGCAGTTCACGGGTGTTCTCGATCGCACGCACAGCGCCGTTCAGTTTCGAACCGATCTTCTTCGACCGGTCATAGAAGATTTGCGCATTCTGGGGAACGTTCTTTCCGGTATCAAGCGGAAGATCCATTCCGTCCAGTTCTATCGTAATTGTCCTGTTTCGCGGATCGGTCCGCTTTATTTCGGAATGCTCCGCGCGTACCTCATCCCATGTGCGCCCGTCTGCAAGTTCCTGCCGGACCAGACCGAGCAACTCATCAACTGGCTGGTAATTAGTATATACCGCCTCAGCTTTCACGCTCAGGTCCGATTTATCGCGCTCAAACTTGCGGATTGCGTTCTCCTGCTGGGTCAACCGGTGTTCAAGCGGGTTCTGTTTCCTCTCAGGTTTCTTTTCGATTGCCTGCTCTTTCGCCGCTATGCCAAAGAACTCGTCGAGTGCCTCGCTAAACGTATTGAAATATCGTTTGGCCTGGTCCGTATATCTGGAAATTTCGAACGGAAGGACATCGATCTTACTTTCGTCCTTGTACGTAATATGTGGCTTTAGATTATCCATCTGCCCGAATACTTGTGCAATCCCCCCATGCACAGTCTCGACCATCTCATCTGATAAATCCTGGCAACCTGTATTTTTATCGATCCCGGAGTGTGAACAGACCTCTTCAGCAATGACTCCCCCCATATTCAGTCTTGTAGCAAGCGTCTTGACAAGATCCAGGTCTGATTCAGAAAATAGAGCAGATAACCCTTCTTTTGTAATCTCAACAGGATTTGATTGCATATCAGGCAGTTTGTAGATCTCTCCACTTCGGATTCTCCTCCCGCGGAAGGTTACCGGATGGAGCGGGAGTATGATCTTATGCTCGTGGTTCACCAGTATCACGTTGCCCGGCGGAAAGAGTTCGAGTATTAGCCCGTTTTCGACTTCGCCGCGCATCGTTTTGATCTCAATGATCCTGTCGAAGTCGTACTGCTCAATCGAGACGATCCTGCCGTGAGAGAGGTACTTCCGAAGCGTCATCGCAAACATCGCCGGCGTTTTCGGACTTGGAAGTGGATGCGCGGTCAGGCACACATACGCCCCCGGTGTGATCACGAGATCGGATCGCCCCTCCCCAAAGAGGTAGAGGTTCAACCGGATCTGCTCAATATCAGTACCAGTGTCGGTTTTGTATATCTTTTCGATGCGCGACCCAACGAGATGCTGTAGCTCAGAGACCACCACCGCAACATCGATACTTGTCATCGCCTGTTTCATTGTACCTCAACCCGGGTCGCCATGTCTATCATTCCTCATTCGAGACTTTTTGTTATCTTCTGTGACTGACTTTCCGAAACTGTATTTCGAAAATATCAAAAGTCTTTGGGGTTTTGGTCACTGCAACACGAGATAATGCAAGCGTCGACGATAGAGTCGTTACCAAAGACCCAATCTTTTTTGTCATAACTCCTATTGCCCGGACGAGATTAAAAAACCATCCTCAGTCGATCCCGAGACTGAAGTCGAGCCACTGCGCGGAGTGTGTGAGCGCGCCAATCGAGATCACATCCACACCTGTTTCTGCGTACAGAGCAAGATTATCTATTGTTATGCCACCGGATGCCTCAAACATCACATAATCACATAACCCCTGCCTGGATAGTGCTGATATGACTTCTGTGATCTCGCTAGGGTCCATGTTATCGAACATGATAATGTCAGCCCCGAGTTTTGCAGCGCGCACAGCATCTTCGGCATTTCCGACCTCGATCTCGACTGTTTTTGTAAAACTGGCATCTCTTGCGTATTTGTACGCCGTCTCCATCCCATATATCTTGATGTGGTTGTCCTTGATCATCACGGCGTCAGAGAGGCAAAACCGGTGAGGGTCGCCGCCACCGATCGCAACCGCCGTCTTCTCGAATCTACGAAATCCAGGCGTCGTCTTTCTGGTACCTGCGATCCTGACGTCAGTTCCTGCCACAATCTCCACGCACCTCCGGGTCAGGGTCGCTATGCCGCTCATCCTGCCAAGAAAGTTAAGTATGACGCGCTCGCTCTGCAGGATTGCGCGGGCACCTCCGCCGAGTTCGAGTACAACATCTCCTTTTATTATCGTATCGCCGTCATCTCGTCTGCGCGTGGCCGTGATTCCGCAATGAGTGAGAATCCGCATCGATTCTTCCAGTCCAGCGACTACTCCATCCTCTTTTGCAATGATATTCGCTTTGGCTACTATATCCGGAAGCAACTCGTGGAAAAGATCAAAATTTCCAATGTCTTCTCTTAAAAACAGTTCAATTTCAGATACGTCCATCAGACTAAGCCTAAATTGTTCAACTGTTGCCAGACATCCATCTTGGCAAATTCGCACTCTTTTTGAGTCTTTGCTCCGGTGATTACAAGTTTTCCTGAGCGGAATATCAGAACAACTACTTTGGGATCCTTGATCCGGTACACAAGACCTGGGAATACCTCTGGTTCGTATTCGATGTTCTCAAACCCGAGACCAATCGCAATAGCATCCAGGTCGAGTTCCGTATCGAGCGATGCGCCAGCCACAATGTTCTGGACCGTGTAGTCTGTATTCGTGATCTTGTACCCTAGATTTGTCAGATCTTCTGAAAGGATCTTTATCGCGGTATCTACGTCGGGTATGCTCTTTGCTCCGGTACAGTTTGCTTTGCCTGAGCCGAAGACCAGAAATGCTGTTTTCGGGTCTTTTATCCGGTACACAAGCCCCGGAAATTTGTTTTTATCATAGTCGGCATTTTCGAGGGATGATGATATATGCAGGAGGTCAAAGTGGTCCGAAAGTTCCATCGATGCAACGATGTTCTCGATCTTGATGGTGGGGTCGATCATATAATGGCGTTGGGTTTATATACAATAATACTATCGGTCACGTGAGGGTGGCGATCCCATACGGTCGCGGGTCCGGATCGCCCGTACTCACCCGCGTCCGAGCACCTTTGCACCTGTGACCAGTTCGACAGGTACACCTTCCACCATCGGCGTGGGAAGCGAAATCTCTTCGCATCCATCCGCAGCTCCTGATTCGATTGCATACGTAAGAGATACATGTTCACCGGATCGGAGCGAGACATCCCAGAGATGATCGAACCGGTCCCCGATCACAGCCCTGCGAGGCTCAGGTTCCGCGTTTCTGATCTCGTAGGGGATCAGGTCATGTATTTTAAGGGATTGCGCAGTATCCGTATGATTTAGAATTCGTATCTCGACATCAAACCCGTTCTCATTTCGTATCACTGAGCGGTTCACAAGGAGATTTCCCATGATCCTTGCAACGACCGGATCGATGTTCGGAGTATCCCGGTCAAGGATGTCAGAGACTTTGGTAGCAAGTCTCGGAAGCACTCTCTTGATGAGATTCTCCTTTTCCTTGCGTTTCGAGAGCAGCTCCCGCTTCCCGAGGTATTTCTTAAGTCTTCCCGAGACGGTACGTACCGCGTTTTCGACCTCGCCAAGAATCTCGGGAACATCTGCGATCGCGTTCTTTGACTCGGACGTGAACGGCACGTTGGTAGATGCGACATGCACCATGATCGCGCACGGTCCTGCGGGAAATCCTCCCGGCTGCAAGAGTCCGTAATACTTCCAGTTTATCCGCTCAATAGCGTGTGTGATCGAACATGCACCCTGCTGGTAGAGGAGCGGCACCCGGTTTGCGAACCTTAGGATCTCCACCTTACCCTCTGCAGGCAGATCGCCGCCGTAAGCGATCGCAGCTTCGACAAGAAACGGATTTCCCGCGTACACGGCAGGCGAGCGCTTTGTCGTTGCTATGAAATCGACTGTGTACTCCTTCTCAACGCCTTTGTAGATTAGGTCCTCTGAGATCGGAGAGAGACAATCGGTCGGAGGAGGACCGATCTTTATACTCGTAAATGTGGTAAGCAGGCGTTCCGTCTCCTCGTGTGTGAGTTTTTGGGGCTTGCACGAGGGTTTTAATTTTGCATGAGCGCAGATCTTTTCTGCAGTCACAGCCCCGATTTTTGAAAACGAGTCCTTCAGAAACGTTAGTAGTCGCTGCTGGTCTGTGTACCGCAGCATCTTTATAAGTATCCCGAGTTCGATCCCTGCCGGATGCGGCTTGATTTCCGCGGGTGGTTCTGGCAGTAGGTCGGTGGCTCTCTCAAATACGGTGTACGCACCGTCCGGATCGACAAGCGTCAGTCTCGCATGTGGATTTACGATGGCAGTGTTCCTCAGGTATTCGAGAACCGACTGCCTACGCCCCTTCACATACGACCCCTTGATCTCGAGTTCGATTCTGGTTCCGTGTGGAGGGTCCCACTCGATCACTCGTTCCTCGAGAGTCTCAGGTTCGTTCTTGCTTGTGTTGATTATAAGCTCGCAGTAATACGCTGGCTGCTGCGAGCCGATCTTTGAGATGATCTTCACAGGCTTTCCGGTGCTTAACTGTGCATACAGAACTGACGCACTGATCCCGATCCCCTGCTGCCCTCTCGATTGCTTCAGAACATGGAAACGGGAGCCGTACAGCAGCTTCGCAAAGACCTTTGGGATCTGCTCTTTTACGATACCGGGACCGTTGTCCTCGACGATCAGGGTAAGATTCGGTGCTGGCGACGCGGTCTTTATCTCTATCAGGAGGTCGGGGAGTATTTCTGCCTCCTCGCAGGCATCGAGCGCATTGTCAACCGCCTCCTTGATCGTCGTGATCAGGGACCGCTGCAACGAATCGAATCCGAGCATCTGCTTGTTTTTTTCGAAGAACTCGGCTATGCTGATAGATTTCTGCTTTTCTGCGAGTTTCTCTGCGATGGGTGGTGCTGGTGTCTGTGGCATAGAGTTCCTGTGGACTTATCTGACTGGGATTGTAGATATTTGCATCGGTCATATCAGGCTATCCCTAAGATTCACCTGCTATACAAGTCTTGCGTGGACGGCAGGAACTACGTATTGATCGCAACAGAAGAGACGCCTGAAGATATACCCGGGCAGGCAGAGCTACTCGGGATCGATCTTGCAGAGTGTTGTGGTCGTGAACAACTGAATCATCGGACGCGTCTTTTTACGGGGTGGTGTAAAAAACCCTCCATAAAATGGAACGTTTAATAAACCAGAACTGATAAATGAAGTTATGAAGGTTTGCAATACATGGAGTGAGGTAGACTGAAACAGTCATAGACTGCGATAGCCTTCAGAGGAGTGTGAAAAATGGATAACATAGGAACAGGTAGTGGTATGGCCTTTAAAGAAGCGAGCAAGAGGTTCATGGACATCTTCGACGAGACGGACCCGCATGTCCAGCCGGTTGGCGTTAAATTAATTCCCAAAGGGCACGAGATCCCTGAGGGCAAGAATCCCAAGGAATATCAGGGGGTTCCGTGGTGCGAGGCAGTGCGGATCGCCGCGATGGATGGCGAGATGGTTGTGATTAACAAGGGAAATGTCGGCTGTCCGGCAGCGGGAATTGCTCTTGGTCTCGTCGATCAATATCAGGAAGAACCGCTTTTTGGCATGCGAAAGTACACTGACATGATGGAGACGACAGCATCGCCGGCAGACTTTACAAACGGTCTCGTCTATGGGTGCAGAGCAAGCGATAACATGCAATTTGCTCTCTTTGGCGAGGGCGACACAGGGCGGTACGAGACGCTTGGTGCAGCACAGAACGCCGTCGCCGGGATGACCTCGATCCAGCCCGCCATAATGGACGCCGTTGTTGCGTATCCGGCAGGAAAGCTTAATATCGCTCCCGATGTCGTGATTCTCGGGTTGCTTCCGAAACAGGCATTGCGTGCGATTCAGGGCTATAATTTTCTCACAGGTAACCGCTTCCTGATGAGCACCATCGGGATCCGAGCCGTCTGTGCAGACCTGACAGCCCTGCCATTCCTGGAGCAGAGGTTAAACGGCTCTCTCTTCTGTCTCGGGGCAAGAGCGGTCGGAGGATGGGAAGGTGACCTACTCGGACTCGGGATGCCGCTACCTGTGTTTGAGAGGATGGTTACAGGCATGGAGAGGTCAACAGGCGGATTCCCGTACAAGGCATATCCATAAAACAAGGGAAGAGATGAGCGGCTCGCCATCGTTGTCGCTGAGTGAACTGATCGACATCGACGAACTCCAGTCGATTCAGGATAGCTTTGCAAAAGCCGCTGGAATCTCTTCGGCGATCCTCTCGCCCGAAGGCGATCCCCTAACAAAGTTTACCAATCCGACTGGATTTTGCGCGCTGATCCAATCGACAGAGAAAGGAAAAGAGCGATGCTTCCGGTCGTTTATGGAGATGAGTAAGATTGCGCTTGGGACGGAGGAGCCGGAGATCTTCTACTGCTTTGCACACGGCGGGCAGTTCGTTGAGCCGATCATGATCAATGGTGAGCACAAAGGAACGATGTTTGCCGGGCAGTTCATACCCGATAAGTTTTCTTCCAAGCAACTCCGGAATCTCGAAGAGATAGCGCCTGACATCGGCATTGACCCTAAAATGCTCGTAAAAGAAGCAGGGGAGATGCGTGTTGTTGGGGCGGAGGTGATCCTTAACTATTCGCGTCTTCTCTTTAAGATCGTAGAGACCATCGCAAGGAGGGGGCGCAGGCAGCAGAACTGAGCCTGGGTAAACGTTGCACTTGAAACTGCGCACAAGGCACTGGAACTTCGTTTCAGGGATGTTGCAGGGGCAATGTCTGACTGGGTCTGGGAGGTAGATAGCGATGTGAGGTATACCTACTGCTCTGAAAAGGTGAAAGATGTTCCTGGCTACACTGCCGGGGAGATGCTCGGCAAAACTCCGTTTGACTTTATGATGCCTGACGAGATGGCGGAGGCTGGTGCGGAGTTTTGCTGAAATCGTCAGAGAACAACGCACCTTCAAAAACATGGAGAACCAGCTCCGCACCAGGGACGGGCGATCGGTCTGCATGTTGACCAGTGGAGGTCCAATCTTTGATGACGCAGGCGAACTTCTCGGTTACCGGGGCGTGGATTCCGATATCACAGAGCGAAAGAACGCGGAGGGGGCGGTTTGTGGGAGTGAAGAGAAGTTACGGACGATAACAGCTTCCGCTAATGACGCCATCATCATGATGGATCATGAAGGGAAGATATCATACTGGAATAAAGCTGCTAAACAGATGTTTGGTTACACGGAAGAGCGGTCCTGACCCGGTTCATACCGATTGTCCTTGTGACCGCGCTCTCATGAGGTTAGCGACCGGATAAAGGGACGCGATGCAGTGTCACGAGTTTCTCACAAAGCCAGTTAATAAGGATGAACTGATGTCAGGGGTGAAACCACTCCCGCGCACCAGGAGCATGCACGACGATCTACTGACCGAACGCGACACGCTCGATATGCAGAACCGCAGCAGGAGCATTCTGACCGCGATGATCCCGAGGTCATGCAGGCAGTTCTGACCCGATCGGACCGACTTCTTTCAGTTCATCCACGAAACCGGATACGATCTCGGAAAACCGCTTGCTCTCGGATGCATCGATCCATTCGACACGCAACCTCGCCGCATCGATCCCGACCTCTGTCAGCAGACCTGAAAGCGCAGCCATTCTGTACTCTGCATTCACATTACCGTGCATGTAATGGCACTCGCCGATCTTGCAGCCGGCAACGAGCACGCCATCAGCGCCGCATCGAAACGCCTCGAGCACGAAACCCGGATTGACGCGTCCTGCACACATCACGCGGATCACGCGGATGTTGGTGGGATACCGGATGCGTAGCACGCCTGCCAGATCGGCACATGCATAGGCGCACCAGTTGCAGAGAAATGCAATGATAAGCGGACACTCGTTCTTTGTGAGCGTTCGTACCTGCGAGAGGATCTGGGCATCGGTGTGCATGTACGGCTCGATTGCACCTTCCGGGCATGCGGCACTACACGAACCGCAGCCCTTGCATGCCAGTTCATCGACCACTGCCTTGCCGTGCACCATCCTGACGCTTCCGAATTTGCAGACACTCATGCAGATCGCACAGCCGATGCACTTGTCCGCGTCCACGTGTGCGCTCATCGGGTCAATCTCCAGATAGTCGTCTGTTAGCAGGGTCTTTACTTTTGAAGCGGCAGCCGCAGCTTGTGCGATCGATGTCTGTATATCCTTTGGTCCTGATGCGCACCCTGCTATGAAGACACCATCGGTATGCGCTTCCACCGGTCTTAATTTCGGATGCGCCACCTGCATAAACCCGTTCGCTCCGATCTGCATATCGATACCGATCTCGCTCTCAGCCTCAAGCCCGATTGAGAGGACGATAAGGTCGCACTCCGCCTCATCAATCCCGTCGTCTGCCAGCGTATCCTCGTACCTGATAACAGCGCTTTTACCGTGCGTCACCACCTCGGATACCCTGCCACGTATGAAATCGACCCCGAGTTCCTGTGTGCGCTGGTAGTATTCCTCATAACCGTTGCCACATGCCCGTATGTCGATATAATGAATCGAGATATCCGCATCCGGATTTTTTTTCTTAATCGCCTGTGCACTCTTGATTGCAGCCATGCAACAGACGAGAGAACAGTAGTTATTGCCAACGGTTGCATCTCTTGACCCGACGCACTGGATGAATGCGATTCTCTGTGCAAGCTCTCCTGTTGATGGCCGGATTGCGCGTCCGTACGTGGGTCCGCTCGCATTCAGCATCCGTTCGAGTTGCAGCGACGTGATCACGTCCCTGTGCCGTCCGTAGCCATACTCCTCCTTGCGTGCCGCATCAAACGGCTTCCAGCCGGTTGCAACGATGATTGCACCTACATCGAACTCGAACTCTTCTTCCTTCTGGAAATAATCGATTGCGTCCAACGGACACGCCTCTTCGCACAATCCACAGCCGACGCAGTGCTCATCGATGCACGCAATCATGGGCACGGACTGCGGCATCGGAACATAGATCGCCTTTCTGAGCCCTATGTCATAATCGAACTGGTTTGGAACGGTGATCGGACATACATGTGCGCAGTCGTCGATGCAGCCTTTGCAGAGATCTTCTTTGATAAATCGCGGTTTCTTGATGCCGCGTACCCTGAAATCGCCAACACTTCCTTTTACCCTTGAAATCTCCGCGTACGTGTAAAGATCGATGTTCCGGTGGTTGAGGACGTCGGTCATCCTGGGTGCGATGATGCAGATCGCACAGTCGTTTGTCGGGAAGAGACTCCCGTACAGAGCCGCGCGCCCTCCAATAGTTGGCTCCCTCTCGATCAGGTGCACCTTCGTGCCGCTATCCGCCAGATCAAGCGCAGCGGTCATGCCTGCGATCCCGGCTCCGATGACGAGCGCATCCCGGTTGATCGGAATCGTCCGTTTCGGGATCGGGGTGAGTTCGCTTGCCTCTGCTACACCCATGCGCACCAGATCGATCGCCTTCTGGGTCGCAAGTGAAGTGTTGTCCGAGTGTACCCATGAGCACTGCTCGCGAATGTTTACCATCACCAGAAGGTACGGATTCAGTCCCGAATCCTCAAGCAGGCGCTCGAAAGTCATCTGGTGCATACGCGGCGAACATGCTGCTACGACGACGCGGTCGATGCCGCTCTCGATATCGGCTCTGATCTCTTCCTGTCCTGCATCGGAACATGCAAAATCGATATCCCTTGCAATGTGGACGCCGTCAAACGTCCTCGCCTCCGCTACGATTGCATCGATATCAAGGACTCCGCCGATGTTGAGCCCGCAATGACAGATGTATACTCCGATTTGCATATCGCTGATCGTGGTCTGTTTACTGTCATATATAGATAAACCTCTTCATTCAGCATCCCCAAACCCACGAGAATCGACAAAAATATGAGTCTTTTTATTAGTTTCTGGGAACGTCGGAGTGTCTTACGCAATCACAACTGCCATAATGGAGCACTATCGATCTGAAAGCCGTTTGCACCGATAATCTGTGTATATCTATGTTAATCTGTGGCTGATACTGTTTTAGCCACCGACTGCGACAGCAAAGGCGTTGCCATTAACACCGGTTTCACTGATTACACCCATCTAACCATATTTGTATTTGCCGGGTTGGCGTCATGTTTTCAACCGACCGGAAGAGATCAAAAAATCTCCTTTGTTGGAATTGGGCAGGTTGTTCCACTGCAATATAAAAATAATATTTTTTGGATATCTAAAAACGTTAGCAGTAGAAATCACACGAAACCGGATGATGACCTGCAGAACATGAGTGATCTGTGTAATGCAAAATACCAAAGAGCCTATAAAACTTGACAGCGTCTCCCAATAAGTTTACAAAGACAGCGCCCCCAGGTAACACTGTGAAACCAGTATCCGAATATATCCCACTTGTAGGCATGGCGGGATTCATCATCCTCGTGCAGGTGCTTGCACTTGCGATGGCAGTTCCGATGCAGGCGCAAGGGATGCAGGCATTCGCGGATACGTCATCGGTCTGGAATGTGGTATGGTATATGGCAGCTATACTGTTGTTCACGGCATTCATCCTTTTTATAATTAAGACCAGCAAAAAGTACATCCTCCACGCGATCATACTCTTCGCTGTGGTTGCAACCATGTACTACGTGTTTATCGCATTCATAGACATCGGGCCAAACATGGTCCTGCCTCTCGACATGGTCATCAATGTGCCATCCCTCATCCTGACCATCGCACTTGCCGCGCTGCTGTACAAGTTTCCTGAATGGTACGTGGTCGATGTTACCGGCGTCCTTGTTGGCGCGGGCGCAAGCGCGATCTTCGGAATCTCGTTCGAGGTCCTCCCGACCATCATCTTCTTAATCGTTCTCACGGTCTACGATATCATCTCTGTGTACAAGACCAAGCACATGATCGCACTTGCCGAGGGCGTGATGGAGCTTCATGTGCCTATCCTCTTTGTGGTCCCGAAGCGCAAAGATTACTCATTCATGAAACAGGATTTCTCTGAAAAGTCAGACGATGGAGAGAAAGAAGAGCGCGGCGCATTCTTTATGGGGCTTGGCGATGCCGTGATGCCAACGATCCTTGTGGTCTCTGCCAACGTATTCCTGCCACTGGTGTACCCTGACCTACCGCTGATCTTCGGATCGGTCGTCCTGCCAGCGTTTCTCGCAGCAATCGGGACGCTTATCGGGTATGCGGTGCTGATGGTCGTTGTGATGGGCGGAAAGCCGCAGGCAGGTCTGCCATTCCTCAATACCGGCGCGATCCTCGGATACGTGGCAGGGTGCCTCATCGCAGGCATATCCGTGATACCCGCGATGCCGGTGGTGTGATATTGCGGCTGGATCGCGATGGTTGTGGTGCATCTGGGTGATGTTTTATGATGGGGGCGGGGATTTGTGCGAATTTGGGGTTTTATTCGGGCATCGATGTGGGGTGGCAGCCCCTTTCGAGAGTAGAGTTTATATAGTTTGGGCGTTCGATTTATTATGATGTTTGATCAATCATTACATCAAGGAGGCAAGGATAATATGAATAGATGTATAAAATACTTAGGTATATTGATTATATTGATGGCGTTTGCGGCGGTCGGAGTGATGACGGCTGCGGGGCAGCCAGTTATCAGTGATATTGGTAACGATACTCCGACGACCACCACAGTAAATATCACATGGACTACTGACGAAAACAGTAACAGTCTGGTTAAATATGGTGATACATCTGGCACGTATACGGACGAGGAATCTGATGTGGGGGCTGTGATTTCGCACAACATCAAACTGAGCGGGTTGAGTGCAGGTGCGACCTATTACTACGTGGTGAACAGCACGAATACAACAACTGGTTCAAGTCAGAGTGCGGAAAAGGATTTCACAACTGCGAGTTCTTCAGACACCACGCCACCGGTTATCAGTGATATTGGTAACGATACTCCGACGACCGCCACAGTAAATATCACATGGACTACTGACGAAAACAGTAACAGTCTGGTTAAATATGGTGATACATCTGGCACGTATACGGACGAGGAATCTGATGTGGGGGCTGTGATTTCGCACAACATCAAACTGAGCGGGTTGAGTGTAGGTGCGACCTATTACTACGTGGTGAACAGCACCGATGGAAGCGGTAATTCGGCTGAGAGCAGTGTAAAGAATTTTATTACTGCATCTGCCTCAACCCCCCCCTCATTGAGCATCTACAATGTCAAAAACACCACGACATCGAGCTCGGCAACGATCACATGGACTACCAATAATGACAGTGACAGTCGGGTCAAGTATGGTATGACCTCTGGAGATTACGAGAAAGAGGAAACCGATGCAACAAATGAGACCGATCACAGTATCACACTCACTGATCTAGAGGCAGACACCACATACTACTTCAGGGTGAACAGCACCGATGAGAGCAGCAATTCGGCTGAGAGCGTGGAGTACGAATTCAAAACTGAAGCAGAGGGACACTCCACCGGCTTCCGGATCTGGGATGAGGACAAAGAGATGGATCTCAACTACACTTGGACCGCCCGGAGTTACACAGGATTCTATTACGACATCGATGACGATATCAGCACAGAGACGCTCACCGTTCAGTTAGATCCTGCTAATATCCGAAACATCGAAGAGGACAATCTCCAGTATATCACCACAGCAGCCGACCTCGAATTCGAATATAATGAGGGGCGTGATGATGAGAGGTGGGGCTCTTACAAGGTGATCGGTTTCATGGCAGAGAAGTATTTCGCAGGCTATGAGGATGACAACACGTCCATAGCAACCGAGAACATCCGCCTTCTTTCAAAGGATATGTTAAGCAAGGTCTTGATCGATGAAGACGAAAAACACATGATCTCCACCGGGGCATCGCTCAAACTGAAGGAAGACTATGAATTAAAGATCATACAACTCGATATCGACGGAGGTCAAGCGCAGATCGATCTGATGAAGGACGGAAAAAGTGTTGACTCCGATATTGTGACATCGCCAGACACGTATGTGTACACAGAGGATATCAGGAAACTGGATGATGTCCCACTCGTTGCGGTTCATATCGACAATGTTTTTGCCGGTACGGAGTCTGATATGCTCGTAATCGACGGCATCTTCCAGATATCAGATGATTTCATCCCTGTAGACACCGGCGAAGACTACGGCGAGATGGAGATTCAATCTGCTTCGGGTTACACGATCAGAATGGAAAATTCTGACGACATCGAGCTCGAAGAGGATGAAATAGTCGATATCATGGGGAACCTCAAGTTTCTCGTTGCTGACAATGACACCCTCCGGTTCGCACTCTATGAGGAGATAACCGAGCCTGGCACACATGACATTCGCGGGACGGTCTACGACACCGGAGAAGCGACATGGGATCACATGAACTTCGAGGGATTCTACTATAATATCCATGACGATCTCGGCACAGAGACACTGAGGGTCGAAGAGTGCAGTGGCAACACCATCCCTGAAGATGGGCTCGTCTATGAAACGACTGCACAGCCGGTTGAGTTCGACCTCGGCAAATGGGGATATTTCGATGTAGTAGGTTTCATGGCAGAGCCGTACTTTGCAGGATATAAAAAAGGTGTGACCAATGAAGATATAACGAACGATAATATCAACCTTCTTTCAAAGGATATGTTAAGCAAGGTCTTAATCGATGTCGAGGATGACCGTATGATATCCACAGGCGCATCGCTCCAGTTAGAAGAGGGTTATGAGTTAAAGATCATGCAACTTGACATAGACGGAGGTCAAGCGCAGATAGAACTGCTGAAGAACGGAAAAAGTGTTGACAGCGATATTGTGACATCTCCGGACACTTATGTGTATACGGAAGATCTTGGAAAACTGGATGATGTCCCACTCGTCGTGGTATACATCGGCAACGTATTTGCTGGCACAGAGTCAGACCTGGTTACAATTGAGGGCGTATTCCAGATATCAGATGATCCTATCTCCGTAGACTCGGGTGACGAATACGGCGAGATGGAGATCACAAGTGCCTCAGGCGATAAAATCACGATGAAGAACAAAGAGAACATCGATCTCGAAGGCGACGAGACCGTCATGATCATGGAAAATATCGGCTTCGCGACATCGGAGGATGAGGACCGGTACTATCTCTTTGTAAGGCGGACGATCGGCTCGATCGCAGCACTCAAGATCGAACTTCCTGAAGGCTTGATCATCAATGAGGATATCGTGATAACGATCACGGCAGACGGCGATCCGGTAGAGGGCGTACAGGTCCAGTTCGCGGGAGCGAATCAGGGCTTGACCGATTCGGACGGCAAGGTCACGATCAGGTCAGAAGAGGCAGGCACGTTCACAATCATAGCAAACAAGGAGAACTACGACTCCGCATCCGTAGATATACGGATCCTCACCGAATCAGAAGCCGAGAGGGATCCTCTGAAGATCGTGATGCAGGATACAGCCGAGCCGGGAGAGGACGTGGTCATCAAGGTATCCTACAAGGGCGATGCGATCGATAACGCAAGCATCATATGGGATGGCGATGATATCGGTGATACCGATGAGACCGGGAGTCTGACCTACACCGTTGAGGATGAGGGCATATACACTGTGACTGCAAACAAGGATGGCTATCTCGAGGGGAAGGCGGAGATCGAGGTGGCGTACCCATCGGCAGAGTTTGAACTTAAAGACTTAACATTCCCTGAGAATGTGTCTGCAAATAAGGAATTCACAGTATCTGTCGATGTCACAAACACAGGTAACGCTGATGGCACCTATCTCGCCGAGCTGAAGGTCAACGATTCTGTTGTTGATTCACAGAACGTGACCCTCGATACTGGCGATACCGAGAAGATCGAGTTCACGACCAAGATCGCGGAAGCAGGCACAGTTACCATCGGAATCGGAACCGAGTCAGGAGAGATCACGGTCACGAAATCCAAGTCGAATACGATGCTGATAGCTGCTGTGCTTATTGTGCTGGCGCTGCTCGGTGCGATCGGATACCTGCTCATAAGTTCGGCTCCTGAAGGCGGATGGACTGTCGGGAGATTAAGCGACGCTATTAAGGATAAGCTTCAGAGAGGCGGAAAAGGACTGTGAGCTTAAGTTAGCAGAATCACGGGACCTGCACAAGACCCCATCTTGTGCACCCCTCTTTTTTATCCGATAATTAGGCGGTTACCTGAGGAATCGAAAGAGAGTGACATCATACCGCCGCAACCTTTTAGGCATCCAACCCATAATATGAAACAGGTGCGATTCCATGAACATAGAAGACACACTAATTATGATCCCGGGGCCTGTCCCGGTCGTGCCGCGCATCCTGCGTGCGATGGCAAAGCCAGTGATCAACCACCGCGGTTACGAGTTTGCAGAGCTGTTTAACGAGTGCAGGGAACTGCTCGCAGACCTGTTCCAGACCAAAAATGAGATCCTGCTGTTAAGCGGCTCAGGCACCAGCGGAATGGAGGCGGCTATCGGAAACCTGATGAATCCGGATGAGACGATCGTTACAACCGTAAACGGAAAGTTTGGAGAGCGACTCCGCGATATCGGCATGAGATATGGCAATACCGTGCCGATCGAGTCCGAGTGGGGCTATCCGGTCGATCTGGACGCAGTCGCGGCAGCGCTTGAGAACGGTGCGGATGCGGTTGCGATGGTGCATAACGAGACCTCAGTCGGGATGCTGAATCCGGTAGATGAAGTCGGAAAACTGGCACGCAAGCACGACGCGCTCTTTATCATGGACGGGATCACCTCGATCGGTGGAACCCCCACCCCTCTCGATAAGTGGGGTGTGGACATTGCAATCATGGGCTCGCAGAAGTGCATCGCTGCACCGCCTGGATTTGCCGCGGTCTCGGTGAGCAAGCGTGCATTTCAGAAGATGGAGGACGTTACGAATCCGCCATATTACCTTGATCTCAAGGCACACCGGAAAAGTGCTGCCAAAGGGCAGACGCCATACACGCCCTCGATTCCACTATTCTTTGCGATGCAGGAGGCGCTTCACATCGCGCACGAGGAAGGGCTTGACGCACGGAGGCAGAGACAGGCAACAGGTGCGGCAGCAGTGCGTGCAGCAGCCGGTGCCATGGGAATTGCGCTGTTTCCGCAGCCGGACGAGAAGAGCGGGTACTCAGACACAGTAACAGCGATGAAGGTGCCCTCGGGGATTTTATTTGACCAGCTGAAGAAGGAGATGCTTGCCTGCGGGATACTGATTGCTGGAGGGCAGGCACACCTCAAAGGGAATATATTTCGGATCGGAAGCATGGGCAATTTCAGGTCAAAAGACCTACTGATCACGATCCAGATGCTCGAATCGATCCTCCATGCACACGGAGTCGTCTCTGACTCTGACTTCGGGGCCGGGATCAGGGCTGCCGAGTCGGTGCTGATGCAGTAGAGTTCGCAGTGGGGTCTGTAGCTGTAGAGCTGCGACCCCGTGCAATCACAGCAAGGTGATCCCTGTAGCCCGGG
>JAYEGI010000021.1:0-5903 GCA_034659035.1 Methanobacteriota archaeon | reverse complement strand
CGTTGTGGATCGCGTATTCCATGGATGTGAGGCGAACGCGGTCAAACTCGTGGATGTCGACCAATATTCTGAGGTCAGCGGAACCGCCCTGATCGTCGATGGATCGTATTTCTGCAAATCGGGAGACCCGGAGGGTATGCCAGGGGAACTCTCGGACGGGTATGTGCTCACGATGAAAGATCTCAACTATTGCAGTAGATGGTGGTATCACGTAGACGATGAGGTATGGCTTGAGCTGTCGAAAGATGGTGTCGTGCTTAAAGAGGACATTCTCGAACCGGGCGGTATCTTCGAGTATAGAAACGGTCTTGAATCGTTTGATTGCGTGGTCGAGGTCGTGTTCCACGGGTGTATAGTAAACGTTGTCAAACTCAAGAACATTAATCAATATTCGAGCACAGGCGCGCAGTTGATTGACAATGAATCAAAGACGTATGCGAGTGCAAATCCAACAGGAGAGAGATGGGAGCGCTGGGAAGGATATTCGCTTGATCCAAAGGATATTGACTTTTATGGAATCAGGGTCTGGCTGTCACTATCAAAAGATGGTGCGGTTGCAAAGGATGAAATTATTGATTGTGGTGAGGATAGGTGGTTTAACTACTATAACGCAACAGGTGCACTGATTTTCAGTACATACGTTGATGCGGTTTTCCGTGGCACAGATACCAATATCGTTCAGTTAAGGTACACAACCCAGTACTCTGAGATCGATGGGAGTTTGCTTGTAAACCCAAGCGATAAATCATGGCAACTCTGGGAGGGGTACAATCTTACCGCCATTGAAGTATATGATAACGGTTCGGTATGGTTGCAATTATCAAAGAATGGTAGGTTTATAGACGAGGGTCTGTTTTACAATGGATTTTCCTTACAAAACGACATCGTTGGTCACACGATAGTTTCTGGAACAATCCTAAACTATACATATCGCTATATCACGTCGTACTACAATGAAGCGATTGGTGCGGTACTGGCCCCAGTCATGCAATACAGTGAAGCAACTGGTGCAGTGCTGGCAACATGGGAATCAAAAACTCTGAACGAAACCAGAGATAAGATCACCCTGTGCACCGGAATCGCTATCATTGAACACAACGGCGACCTCAACGGCGACGGTACCGTCACCCCCGCGGACGCCGCGATCGCGCTCCATCTCGCAGCCACCGGTGCACACAACGACGCAGCCGACGTCAGTGGCGATGGCAGCGTCACATCGCTTGATGCGCTGATGATCTTGCAGGCGGCGGCTGGGACTCGTGAATATCCAATCGCCGGTTTGTAGGGATCTTGATCAAAATATCTTGAGACTGTACGATCAAAACGGGGATGGACTGATTGATGCTACTTGGATGCAAGATGCGAGTATCGATCTCGAGTACCACAGGATAACTCTAAGCGAATACGAACAGATTAAATACGCATACGAGCATAACTGCCCTGTAGAGCCGAAGTCAGAAGGAGGGTGATTTTCGATACATGCTCGGGTAACTTGTGGATAACATCAGTGGAATCGGTGTTAATCTGTGGCTAAAAACTCTTGCAATCCAACTGATTTACGCAGATTGGGGGTTATCTGTTTGCCACACGTTACTTGAGTATGTTTCAGCGTTCACCACCACAGACGCGGGAATCTCGCTGCCTTCGGCGATGCTGCGCCAATGCTTCCACATCCCCTATCGCAGTCGGTAGCCGCCCGTGTGATGATGCGACGCTCGCCGCCGCGGACGTGAGTGGCGACGGACGCGTCACCTCGCTCGACGCGCTCATGATCCTGCAAGCCGCAGCCGGGCGAATCGAGTTATAGGTTGCCCCCATCTGCACCGACCGGATACCAGAGATCCCCGCCCGGGCATTATGCGAGGATCCCGCCGATTCCGGGCATCATATCCCATCGCTTCAAGCACAATTCGCAGGTCATTCTTTCAGAAGTGTACATCCGGGCGATTTGAGCGGTGATGCACGGGGCTCGTCTTGCAACACTTCCGGAGTTTTATCTCAATACTCGTGCAGAATAATATTATCTTATTAGATATATATCTAATATATATTGACAGTAGATAACTAATATTATTTACAACCAGAAGACATTAAAAAGACTCACGAATCCGGGCGGCAAAGCTGTCGTAATTTCGCTGTAAAATTTGGGTTACGGGGTTACACCGCATCAACCACTGGTCGGGTCGCCACAGGATTTTCAGTTTTCAGGCACGGGCACGTTTCCTGATCTCCTCCGCGCACCCGAATCCCGCCAGAATAGAGCCGTTCATGCTTCGTTCGGGATAATTGGCCCGGGAGAACATGCCGGCAAGATATAGTCCCTTTATATCGGCGGAATACGGCGGAATCTTCTCGATGTAATCGGTCAGGTACACCGGAGCCGTGTCGATATCCCGCGCAAGTCTCCACCACGAGACGTCATCGCGGTGGAAATCCGGAAATAACTCCAGAAGTCCGTCCAGATACGAATCTATCAGTTCCTGCTCCGAAGACCGCCATCTCGGATCGGCATCGTCCTGAAAGTACGCGGTCACGTATACCAGGTACTCTCCGTAATCGGAGACCGGAAGGAAGTTTGTATGCTCGATGACCGCACCAAAAGGCACGCTTGATTTTATGTTTAACCAGTACATATCCGGCATCAGTGACCTGTTCATGCCAAAGAGTGCGCACGCAGTCCCTTGATACGGGATATCAGGCGCATCCGGAATCATCTTTAAAAGTGCATGAGGGGATACCGTCGAGATCACGGAATCACAGTCGATATATCCGCCAGCATCGACACCGGAGACGCTTCCATCAACGATTCCGATCTCTGATGCCTCGCAGTTCGTCCGGATCTCCCCGCCCATCTCTATGATCGATTCTGTCAGACGTGCGACGAGGCGATGGAAACCCCCACGCAGGTATCCGAGCCGCTCGCCACTTGTGGAGCGGTTCGACCGGATCCTGATGCGTCCGAAGAGCCATGCAGCAGATACGCGGTCATGGCTGCTACCGAACTTGCTTCGCAAGAGCGGCTCAAAGAACCGCTCGTAGACCGATCTCCCGGCATTCTTAAGGATCCACTCCTTTGCGGTGACGCGATCGAGTTTATAGATCTCATCATCCTTTGCCCGCCTGGTCACAAGGACGGTACGTGCAATCCGTATCAGGTCCGGAACCGAAAGCGGAGACTTGAGCAGTTCGATCGGTGTGTTCATCGGATATATCTTCCCATTGATATAATATCCAGTGGTTCCTTTGAGCCATTGCAGGTCAGCACCGAGACCCATGCTCCCGATGAGATCTATCAGCTCGGAATCACTCGCGAATATGTGGTGGTAATACTTCTCGATGTGATAGTTGTCGATGTGGTAACTCGCAGCCATCCCGCCGACTTCGGAACCTTTCTCAAGGATGGTTATATCGGATATGTCCTCTTTTAGCATCCTGTACGCGGATGCAAGCCCTGAGAGACCGCCGCCGATGATGATCGTCTTCATCTCTTCCCTTTCTCCGGTTTCTCCCTTTCTTCTTCTCTTCCCTATCTTGCCTTCAGTTCAGACAGTTCCTTCCGCAGCAAATCTTCGTATCTTCCGTCGATATCCTCTCCCCCTCCCCTCTTGCCCCCCTTCTTTTCTGATCTTTCTCTTTTCTCTCTTTTCTCGCTCGTATCTTTCTTTGTATCTTTCTTCCTTTCTTTTATTGTCCCTGGTGCTTTTGCCCCTTCTTTCCCATATCTAACTGAGTATATTAGCAGGACAATTCCAAGAGACATCAGGAGGATCCCGCCCCAGACCGCGGTGATCCACGGTGCTGTGCGCATATAGAGGTTGGCGTAGTCGCCTTCAACCATCTTCGTGGTGATGAACACCTCTTCTGTGAGCGACCGGTGGACATAGTTCGTGGCATACGACTGCCCCCACTTGTAATCTGTGATGAATTTGACCACATCGCGATCGATCAGCGTGTCCCCCTTATAGAGCTCGAAATCAATCATGGTTACATAAGATGACCCCGGGTGCTCGTCGTAAGGCGCACCCTCGTATTGGTTTGAGATTCCCGTGACCTTTACGGAGTATGGCTGCCCTCTGTAGTCGCCGAATTTACCATTTTGTATAACCGTTGATCCATCGATCCTCATGTTTGTGCTCACGACGATGCCGACCAGGATCAGAACGATGCCGATATGGATTATATGCGGGCTTACGCTGCGGAGTGTCAGTTTGGGCAGCCGAATGATCCGGTATACAATCGCAAGCGTGGCAAAGAGTAGTACCGGTGCCGCCACATCGATCGGGGTGTTGTTAAATGGCGATACGACTCCTGAGAGTATGGTTGCCACGATTACAACTGCAACCATGGCAAGAATCCGCGTCGGCGAGATATCTAGTAGAAGCAGGCATACACCAAGAAGCAGTGCCAGAAGCAGGGTTGGCAGCATTGTCCGGTTATTAAACCACCCGGTATCGAGAGCGATGTCCGCAAATAGCGGTATGAGCATCCCCATAATCAGAATCATGAACAGTACGCTGAACATAATTATCGTCGCAAGCATTGTGTTACGGGTGTTTATGAATTCGAGGGATTTTGTGGATTTCATGGTATCGCTCTGTTTATCTCTATCTCTATCACTCTGTCAGCAGCAGCCCCAAAAACTTTGTGTATCGCACCAGGTCCTCAATGCGCACGTTCTCATCCTCGGCATGTGCCCGGCTCTCAAGCACTCTCCCGACACCGTGGCAGCAGACCGGATGCCCTGTGATCTTGATCACATAAGCGACGTCGAGACTGCCCTGTGCGCCCGCGATACCGATCTTACGGTCAGACACCTCGTTTGCAACATCCAGAACCTGCCCGATCCAGGGATGGCTCGCATCGGTACACATAGGCGGATATCCGATCTCATACGTGAAATCATATCTCGTGTCTGCATCTGCGACACTCGCAAGCGTTCTTTCGATCTCCTCGATTGCGGTATCAAATGTCTCTTCAGGTATCACCCTGCGGTCGCCGCGAATGGTGCATCTCCCAGGAACCACATTCTCCTTTACGCCGCTCTCGATCATCGTGATATTCAGAACCGGTTTCACATTTAAAAAACCGGTCTTTTCAGCGATTACAGGACTGCTCGGCATCGCTGACCGCCTGTCCTCGACCTTGCTCTTCAGTGCAAGCAGCCCGTTCATCAGCGCAACCGATTTTTCGAGTGCGTTTACGCCTAAAAAACTGCTGCCGCTGTGATATGTCCTTCCGAAAACGTCAACTCTCCATGTGAGTATCCCGTTTGTGCCGATGATGACGTCATCGCCCTCGCCGTCCATGCACAGGAAATAATCCCCTGACAGGAGACCGATGTCAGCGAAATAACAAAGTCCTGAATACGGTCCGATCTCTTCGTCCGTTGTCAGTGCGATATTGAGGTTGTATGCGGGCGTGATACCGAGTTCCTTGACCTGGTAGAGCGCGGTTAATAGTGCCGCAATCGCTGCCTTCGAATCCGCAGATCCCCGTGCATAGAATTTGCCGTCCGCAACCGTGCCAACGTATGGCGGGAATGTCCATCCATCGCCCACAGGAACCACATCGAGGTGCGTGTAGATCACAAGCGTCTGGTCAGCTCCGACATCGAGATATGCGTGCAGATTCGCCCGTTTCCCATGCAGTTCCGGGTTTTTCATCTTCTGCTTGAAGATCTCTTCAGGGATGCATATCTTCTCAACCTCAAATCCAAGATCAGCGAACTTTGGCATCAGGTAATCGACGATCTCCTCGTAATTATCACCGGGCGGGACCGCTGTCGGTATCCCAACGAGATCGGTTAGAATGCGCAGGGTGTCGCTGGCATTGGGGTCGATATGATCGGAGAGTCTGTTCATGTGTGAAGTGTATGCTTGGTGGGTTTTTAACGATTTCTGAGG
>JAYEGI010000020.1:0-21363 GCA_034659035.1 Methanobacteriota archaeon | reverse complement strand
ATTTGTTCACCCGGGTATCCGCGTAAATCTGCAGATGATATCATTGAATGGAATTGTTGCAACCATAAAATAGTAAAAGTCACATTTTTGAAAAACGACGCGTGGAATGCGAGATGTGGTGCAGCCCATGTTAAAATCGGATATGTTGTGCCACTACAGTATAAAAATAATATTTTTTGGATATTCAAAACCGCTATCATTAGAAATTGTGAAAAATTGATAACGACCTGCGGAATGTTAGATCCATTAAAACAAGGATTAAAACAATGCGCCAACCAGAACTGCCCCCCATAATTGAGTCGCAGGGCGGCACCCGCCAAAACTAAAACTCACCCCATCAAGCAAATAAGTGCTACCGGCCGTTCCGCACACGCCAACATTTACATCGATACCGCCCACATATATACCGATGTCGGATATACCAGACGATCCTGTCGAGATCCTGGTGCGCCTCGCAAAGGATAATGAGATTGACCCATGGAATATCAATATCATCGAGGTTGCAGACAAATTCTTAGAGCAACTCGAGAGCCACCGCTCTGATATACGCTACTTCGGGCGGACGCTGCATTACGCTGCTATACTTCTCCGGATGAAGGCTGACGCCATAATCGATGAGAAGGGGGACGAAACGGAGGCGAAAGAGGAGCTTGACCATTTCGATATCGAGGAATATCCGATACCCGAGCCACAGATACGCAGACGGTCAAAACGACCTGTAACGCTTGATGAGTTGATCTCCGAGCTAAAAAAGGCTGAAAAGGTCGAGATCCGGAGGGTAGCGCGGAGTAAAGAGAAGAAAGAGAAGCCGATCCTGTCAGTCGGTGACATCTTAAGCGTCGCTCATGAAGAGAAGATCGAGGAGAACATCTTGAAGGTGAATGCGATCTTAAATGAAAAATTTAAACAGAAGGATGTTATAACACTTGCTGAGTTGCTGGATCACAACACTGATAAGATCATCACATACATATCGTTACTGTTTATGGCAACAAGGAAAGAGATATGGCTGGAGCAACCGGAATTGTTTGGCGAACTCTACATCACGAGAGGCGAACCTGATGTATGACGTGGTCGTGGTCGGCGGTGGAATCAGCGGGTTGTTGTCGGCGCTTGCGCTTGGTAAGCAGGGGAAGAAGGTACTCGTTCTCGAAAAAAGCGATCATCCCGGAGGAAATTGCAACAGTTACCGTGTCGATGATTTCTGGGTCGATACAGGTCCTCATGCGATAACGCATCTGCAAAAAGGTCCGCTTCGGGAGTTGATAGATAAATATTTTGATTATACTCCGGTCTTTGTGGATTACGGCTCCTACCATGTCAGAACCGCAGATGGGATCAGACCGGTACCGTCGAACCTGCGTGAATTCGCTACATTCGATGCGCTCCCGAGAATGGATCGGCTAATGCTCTCGCAAGCGATTACCAAGGCACTGACGTTAGCCACCTTCGGAACCGACATGTCAAAGGAGTCTGTGTATTCGTGTCTGCCGCACCACCTATCAGAGGATACGTACAGTTTCGTCAATACAATCTCGTATTTCCTGTCAGGAAAATCGATGCGAGAGACATCGGTATATCGCATCCTCTATGGCAGCAGTTTTGTCAGGAACAGCGCAATCTACGAGGGCGGGCACCATACCATCACAGATCAACTGGTAGGACAGATAACAAATATAACAGGTCTTGGAAGACTGGTAACCAACAAAACATCTTATGCACAGGCGTATCCGAGCGGAGGGCTTAAGACGCTGCTCGGATCCGTGCTGCACTCGCTTCCTGATAACGTTGAGATCAAGACGGATACGCGGGTTGAAAGCATCATCACGGACGATGGAAAGGCATCCGGCGTATCCACTGATGACGAGTCTTACGATGCGGAAATAGTCGTCCACTCAGGGTTTGCAAAGGATTTCCCGGAGATGATCACTGATCTCCCTGCCGATTACTGCGCCCTTCTTGGAAGGATCGATCAGGCAAAGAGTCTCTGCATCTGGCTTGGGCTCTCGCAGAAGATGAAGGAATTTGATTATACCGGATCTGAGGTATGGTTTAAGGAGAAAGCATACTGGGCGATGCCGATTAGCAATTATTCGCAGGGAATCGCTCCTACGGGCAAGCAACTCGTTGGTTTCATGTTCGTTGTAGAGGACAGCGTGAAATCCGAGAGAGACCGGGCATGGGCAACGATATCCAGTGTATTTCCGGGGATTGAAAAGTATATAGAGATGGTTCATTACCAGGTAACGACTCCTGAAAAAGCTGCCGTGAGCATCGACGGCTACATCCCTGACGTGCGGACACCTGTTTCGAACCTGTATCTCGTCGGGACGGATGCTGCCGCCGAGAGCATGGGCATCACGAGAGCGGCATACTCGGTGCTTGATCTCTTGGAGCGTATGAGAGTGGATGGACATCTGGAACCTATGTGAACCATGATACCAGCAACAAACCCAATCATCTTTGCGATGTCAAGAATCGAGAACATAATGTATCAGGTGACGTTCGATCCTGTCGAAGGCAACGGCGTGATCGCAGCCAATGTATCGATAATCAGGGATTCCGATCTCGACGATGCGCTCTTCATCTTCGAAAGTGTGATGCAGAGCGGCCTTGGGGTCGGATCGTATATACGGGTGATCCGAGACCGGGCATCGTTTGAGAATATCCGGCTGGAGAGTCACGAATGCGCAATCATAACACCGTGCAGCATCACGATCGACGGTGTTCTGCTAAAGAGCGGGGTTTCTGTGCGACCTATATTCGGGGGCATTGTGCAGATCAAAAAAGGAGTTCCTGTGCGGTTTACCGACATCCTGACTTACGATAGCACGACGATCGATCCGATCGATGCGCTCATGTCACAGGACCTGACCTCGGTGACAGATGTCACCTCCACGGGGTCTGGAAAGATCCTTGCAAACGTGAGGGTCGTGCCGATGCACGCACGCGAGAGAGTCGAGGGTGTGCTCCTGACACTTAAATTGGCTAACTTCGATAGCATCCTCTTTGTGAGCGAACCGAACACAGAGGTGCTTGGCGTCCCGATCGAGCGCGATCACATCGGCATCGTTGCGATCGGCGGGACGAACCCGATGGCAGCGGTGCAGGAGCAAGGCATTCCGATCCGAACACAAGCGCTCTCGGAACTGATCGACATCGATGAGATGGAGACGGTGTGAGCCTTTTTAAGTATCCGTTCGGTGTCGTAAACATTACTATACTCGGCACCGCCATAAACTGCGATTTTTTATAGATAGAACCATAGCACATGTTTAGTATACAGGTGACTACTTTTTAGTTTGAGATACAAATCTCAATAGGTGATCTACATGATTAAGGTATCCACTCCAAAAAGGAGGGTAAGAGGTGTGCGGGCTTCAATTTACCTAAATCTTGTGTTATGATATGCTTTTATTTCTAAAGATTGTCTGTTATAGATTTAGTAGCATTTTATTATACTTTTAAGATTTAAATTAACACTTATTACATGATTTAAAACATAATTTGCATAAATCCGTAACAACAAGTTGTCGATTTGTACGTAATACTCCCATTTACTCTCTAATTTGGAGGGGATACTACATAAGTACATCTTACGTATCGCGTACATAAATCTATCGATGTTACCATTTTGAAGTTAAATCCCCGTTTGGATCGTGCTTGTGTTCCGGGTCAAGCAAGTGCGGACATAGTGAGATCGTGTGATATTGTTATGGATAACTGAGTAGTTATCGTTATTCCAGCTTATCCTCCCCGATATCAGCGTACCGAAGCGTCTTTTTAATACCGTGCTCCCAGTAACTCGACTTCCTGCAGATGTGCGCACCCAAGAGCGCTCACTATCCTGTGCACCTGCTCGAGCGTATACTCAGGCACGAACAAGATCGCCTTTTTCGGACATACGTTCGCACATACCGGATCCCCGCCGCACAGATCGCACTTGAAAGGCGTACCGATGTCCTAATGGACAAAGATTGCACAATCCGGGCAGGATATGACGCATGACTAACAGGATACGCATTTCTCGTCATCTATCGCTGCGATGCCGCCCTCAACAGTGATTGCACCTGTCGGGCAGCTATCCCTGCACGCCAGCCCCTTACACTGCTTGCAGACGACCGGCATCCGGACGACGGGATGTGGATACAGCGATATGAAGCGAATGCTTGCTTTTTTAGGGTTATTTGAACCGAACCTGTGGATGGCGCAGGATAGTTCACACAACCGGCATCCCGAACACCTTTACGGAACCACTATCAGTCGCTTCATACATATCCCTCGTCTTGACTGCTGTATCCTGCTGTAAACTGCGTCCTATGTTTGCAAACCCGGTTATTCAGAATCCAGCCACGGCATCATCGCACGAAGTTCAGCACCAACTTCCTCGATCAGATGGTCCCGCTCCATCCGTTCAAGCGCATTTAGCACTGGGCGCTTCGCCTGGCTCTCAAGAACCCATTCCCGCGCAAACTCACCGGATTGGATCCTCTCTAGTGCATCATACATCGCATCTATCGACTGCTCATTGATGATCTTCGGACCAACCGTAAGTCCGCCGTACTCCGCGGTGTTGGAGACCGAGTTCCACATCTTTGCAAGTCCGCCTTCGTGGATCAGGTCAACGATCAGTTTCAGTTCATGAAGCGTCTCGAAGTATGCGATCTCTGGCTGGTATCCAGCGTCCACAAGGGTCTCGAATGCCGCCTTGATCATGCATGTAACCCCGCCGCAGAGATCCACCTGCTCCCCAAAGAGGTCGGTCTCAGTCTCTTCAGCAAACGTGGTCTCGATCAGTCCTGCCCTTGTGCATCCGATTCCCCGTGCGTAGGCAAGACCGATCTCAGTTGCATCCCCTGTCGCATCCTGATGAACTGCGATCAAGCCGGGCACGCCATTTCCCTCGACAAACGTCCTGCGAACCATGTGCCCTGGAGCCTTTGGCGCTATCATGAAGACATCGACACCCTCCGGTGGTACGATCTGACCAAAGTGGATGTTGAAGCCATGAGAGAATGCGATCGCATTACCAGCCGTAAGCCCCGGCTCAATCTCATTTGTATAGATCTGCGATTGCAGTTCATCCGGAACGAGAATCTGGACGATATCAGCCTTTGCAGACGCTGCGGATACGGTCATCACCTTCAAACCATCTTTTTCTGCCTGCGCCCATGACTTGCTGGTATCTTTCAAGCCAACGATCACGTCCAATCCAGAATCATTGAGATTCTGCGCCTGTGCATGCCCCTGACTGCCATATCCGATCACTGCAATCGTCTTACCGGCGAGAACGCCAAGATCTGCATCATCATCGTAGTATATTTGTACCATTGTTTGCCTCTGTTATCTGTTGATCTGGCTGGTATTAATCCTTTTCGATTATTCCGGAGGTGTCTCGTGAGTGGTGCCAAAACGTTGGTTTTCAGGGTGTTTTGGGGCGTGGCGAGATGTGGCAGGATATTCACACCACCGCAAACTCAGAGTAGTCCATCACCGTAGCAACCGGTTCGACTACAACTTCAATCCCCACCTCTGGTATCGACTACATCAGGAACCGAGGTACTCTTCCGTGACAGGAATATCTTCATCGGATCTATGGTTGTGCCCGTATAAGTAATCAGATCGGTATAGTGCGATGCCTGATTTTTATCGAACCGCAACTGTAGGATCAGATGCGCCTTCTTCGATTACTTTAATCCGGCAGTTCATCTTGTGTTCTGACAGATACTAAAGAATCTGAAGTGCATCATCGAGATCCTCTTTTTGCAAGGTGAAAGCCAGTTTACCATCATCGATCTGACATTCTGCATGTGTGTTTTTTTTGTAAGATTATCTATTTTTGCAAATGGTGAATGGGGGCGATGTCAGACTTCGCCAACGCATATATCCCATGTGTCCAAAGGGCGTATAATTTAGAGGTACACGTCGTTCTACTATAATCAATACGAAAACGGTCTATTACATATTATCTATTATCTATGATCTATGCAGATATGGTAGAGTAGCAAATAGTATATAAAGAACTACTGATAAACCAGAAAGCGATAAGTGAACATGAACAAAGTAACATCCACATGCGGAAGAAAGACGTTATTGTTTTGCGCGACATCCCAACATCAAGTAAACCGGAGATTACAGCGATGAAAAGTACTCTGCCTAACGGTATCGCCGTGGTTTGGAGTAATAAAGATTTCACATCAAGGACCAGCATGCAACAATTGTAGGAAAAAGAAACGCACAGAAGGGGATTTGATGAAAATACATACACTTCAGCTACACAATTTTCGCAAATTTGCTGACAACACATTTAGATTTCACCCACAGTTTACAGTTTTGATCGGAGATAATGCATCAGGGAAGACATCTATACTCGATGCATTGGCAGTCATGCTTGGAACGTACATTCCAAAATCCCAAGAGGGGGCCACAATAGGCGGAATCAAGAAAAAAGATGCCAGACTACGGATATTTGAAAAATACGACCAAGTTACCATGGAGCAACAGAAACCGACATTTCTGAACGCACAGGGAACTTTACACGAAAAACGTATCGAATGGACAAGAAATTTAGGAGATCGGGGCAAAAAGGCACGCGATCTTACTCAGATTGGGGAGGATGATCTGGCGGCTGTAAGCAACGGGGAAGATGTAAGACTTCCCGTTTTACTATACTATGGTACTGGACGATTGTGGGATGTACATCGAAAAGTCAAAATCGGAAAGCCCGGTTCAAGAACGGTTGGTTATCGAAATTGCATGGATCCAAAGTCCGATCACCATCTTTTTAAGAAATGGTTCAGTCGACTCGAACTTTCCGCCCTCCAGAATAATAAAACGATCGAAGTTTTGGAAGCTGTCCGTGACGCCACAAAGGTATGTATTCCCGGCGCGAAACGTTTCTATTATGATGTGGCAAACGGCGCATTGATGATCGAGTTCAAAGATGAAGGTTACTGCCTGTTTGATAACCTGAGTGACGGTTATCGAAATATGGTTGCTATGGTCGCGGATATTGCCCATCGTGCAGCTCGTCTGAACCCCCATCTGAGTGCAAATGCTGCAACAGAAAGTTCCGGTGTCATACTCATCGATGAAATCGACCTCCATCTCCACCCACAATGGCAGCGCCATGTTGTTGGTGATTTACAAAAAGCATTCCCAAATATTCAATTCATTGTTACAACTCATTCGCCTTTTATCTTACAGTCACTCAATCCGGGAGAAGTTATTGATCTAAGTGGGATTGATGACGAATCGACCATCAGTCTTAATCAAAAAATCGCAGAGCCTTCCCCCAAAGAAGAATACAGTAGTAAGAGCATCGAAGATATTACCGAGGACGTGATGGGAGTTGAAGTGCCTCAGCGTAGCCATCGTTATCAGGAGATGTACTCCGCTGCTAAAGAGTATTACCTGTTGCTTCAGGAAGCAAAAGATTCTGATCCGCAAAAGAAAGAAGAGCTTAAACAAAAACTGGATGAATTGTCCACTCCTTTCAGTGATAACCAGGCATACCACGCATTTCTTGAAATGGAGCGGGTGGCAGCAGGCATGGGTACATCAAAACCGGAGAAAAAATAATGCGTCCGGTCAATAGAGGTCCCACACCTACCGATGAATCCGGAAACAAAATGAAATTTAAGACATATCAGGATGCAAGGGGAAAACTTATCGAAAGGCTTGGAGAAACATGCTCATACTGTGAAATGCATTTGGATTCAGGATTAGCTGTTGAACATGTACGACCCAAGAAACCGGATGATGTAGCTGATATTATCACAGAACGCGAGTTGGACTGGTATAACTTTCTCCTGGCATGTCCAAACTGCAACTCAACAAAAAGCAACAAAGATGTTGTTCCGGACGACTACTTCTGGCCGGACAGGGACAATACGTTTCGCGCATTTAATTATTCAGAGGGTGGAATAATAAAAGCTTCTGATGCGCTGAGTGCGGAGTTAAAGGACAAAGCAGATGCAACTATTGAACTAACAGGATTGGACAAGTGCCCACTTAATGACCCAAAAGCTTCTGACCGTCGATGGATTAATCGCAGGGAAACTTGGGACATTGCCATCCGCGCCGAAGGGCGCCTTTCTGGAAAAAAGGACGATAGCGACGGTTTTCGCAGGCAGATAGTCGATACAATGACCTCCGGAGGCTACTGGAGTATCTGGATGACTGTATTTCAGGACGATTCGGATATGCTTCAGCGATTCATAAAGGCTCTGCCCGGCACGGCAGATGATTGCTTTGATTGTGATGGGGTACCTATTCAGCGTCGTTGCGGCCAGGTTTAAATAATAAACCCCCGCCCCCGCCCTTCATACTGCCTCAAACTCAGAATAGTCCATCACCATAGCAACCGGTTCGATTACAACCTCAATTCTTACCTCCTGAATAGCTGCAATCGAATTCAGTCCGGAGGATACCGAGATTCCTGTCATGCCCGCAACAACAGGTGCACCGAGAACCGGACTGTGAGGGTCTCCGATATTTACGTAATCGATGATGCCTGCCTCTACTACCCGATCCCGAATCTTTGATGCTTCATCTCTGGCTAAATCCGAAACTGCTCTTACATTTGCAAGCAGAAGTCCATCTTCGGTTTCGACTACATCCAGGACCGAAGTCATCTTCCATGAGATAAATATCTTCATCGGGTCGATGGTTGTTCCCGCATAAGCAATCAGATCGGTATAGTGCGATGTCCGATTTTTATCGAACCGTAACATGCCGCCATAGTTGATGTTGGCCGGAATGCCATGTTTCAGGAGAATCCCGTCACACGTTGCACTGCAAATCGTTGCGATCCCTACACACCCCTCCGGAACCACGACTGTGTTCTCGGATGCACCTTCCTCGATTATCTTAATCCGGCAGTTCATCTTGTGCTCTGACAGATACCGCAGAATCTGAAGTGCACCATCGAGATCCTCCTTTTTTATGGTGGTTATGTTTGCAATTACCAGCCCACGCTCTTTTTCGAGGTCGAAATCAGTCTGGTAGATCATTTCTTCAAGTCGGGCAGGTATAAACCCGATACGGTCATGGACCAATGCCTCTTCGATCTCCCTTCTGCCGTGCTCGGTGATCGTCCTGCCGGCATATCCATGCCCTTTGGTGAGCCCACGCTCGTTAAGAATGCCGCAGGTGGTATCGCACGCCGCGTTCTCCGAGAGGATAGCCATGCTCCTTAAGAGCATCTGAAATGATCCGTGCACCAACAGTACCCCCATGCTCGTCGATCACGCGTGGAATCTCTATCAGTTTACGCTGTATCTGGGGGTCATCAGAGGAGGTCATAGTATCTTCTTGCCAGTGGTAAAACATTAACGGACGTGCGAGATTCGCTACTTTGGTCTGTTTGACTATAAACATCAAAAAATAAAAGTTCGGCAGCTACTGGTCATCACACCATGCCGATGATCTTAATCTCCCTGCCGACATCCTTTGCGCCCTGCCCCATTTGAGTTCAACGATCTCAATGGTCGGCGAGCATATGTCGCCACATACATGAACTCATAACTATAAAAAAAATATAATGTATGAATCTGAGAACACCAAACTCGAACGACGCAACAAATACACACAACTGCTCCAGAAGCGTTGTATCGATGTCCGGACTCTGTGCCAGATAGTGTGGATGGGTGCCGCGGAAACTGCGAGGCTTGTCAAGGTTCATGAGTGCCGGATTGATAAGTGTGTGAATGAGTTCGAGGTAAGGTTCTAAAATAAGGGATGCAAACGATATGTTGAGCTTTTTGATATAAGCGATGTTGTCCTTGCCATGTACTACGCTTTATACCAGCGTGAATCCGCGCAATCACCCTCATGATCCCCATTTGGGTTGCCAGACCGATGCGTCGCTGACTGTAATTGCAAGCTCCCGCAACACCACAAGCCATAACACGCACCCATCCTCGGGCAACATTTATATCAAGACCGGGGAACTGAAACACATATACATCCACAGAGGAGGCTTTAGCATGGATTATGCAGAAATGTCAGATAAACTTGTAGACCTGTTAGGACTGAAGGGGAAGCCAATAGCGGTTTCACTAATAAAGAGAGAGGAAGACATCCCAAAAGACTTGTCCGAACTCGAAAAACCTCGCCGGTACTGTCAGATGCTTCAGGATGCCAGACTCGAAGGTATCACAAGTCTTGCAACCGCAGACACCCACGCATGTAAAGGCGGTGCAGCAGCGATCGGGCTCATAGATTACGGTCCGAACTTGAAGACTGGTGCGCTGTACCATTACAAACTGAACAAGGAGGTCTCGCTCGGTGTTGCCAAGCGTGTGGTCGACCACATGCCAAGACCAGCACCCGGATCGACCATCGCAACCGTGATTGCGCCGCTTGACAAAGCGCCTACCGATCCCGATGGCGCGAGACCCGACGTGATTGTAATCATGGCTGGCGTACTTGCAGCAAGAAGGATTGTTCAGGCAGTGATCTACCAGCACGGTGGACGGTTCAATGCAAACTTCGCGGGCATCCAATCAACGTGCGCAGACGCCACTGCCTATCCCTACATCACAGGAGATGTTAACGTCTCGATCGGATGCGATGGCGCGGCAAAGAATGCTGGACTTGCCGATGACGAACTCGTGGTCGGGATACCTGCAGAACTGCTTGGAGAGATCACCGGAACACTCTCTGAGTGTGCGCCGGGATGGGATGACTGGCAGACCGGGCACATCGGTTATGTAAGGAAGAATATCTGAATCTGATAGCCGGAGGCTGTCGCACTGTGTGGCGCTGGCAGCCCTCCCGCGGTCAGGACGTTTAACTTCGTCCCAAAACCTTTCATGAAATGAGCTATCTGTGAATACGGCGTCGCCAACCAATCGTATCTAGAGATACTTCTTTATATGGACCCATACAATTAAGAATTCGTTTTACTGTGGTTCTTTTCATATACGGATCAGAACCTGCTGCACATAAGAACCTCCCGCACCAGAAAAGATTTAATAAATGTGGGGACAATTCTGACCGGTGAACTACTAATGAAACGGGAACTGATGGACATTCTTGCCTGCCCGATATGCAAGGGCAACCTCGAACTGGACGTGACTGAAGAGACCGATGAGATTATCACAGGCACGTTATATTGCGGGAAATGCGACGAACACTATCCGATCGAGGATGGTATCCCAAACATGCTCCCACCAGACCTCCGCGAGTAATATGGATCAGCCAAAACAATCATCTCAGAAAATTATCCTGAATCGAACCCGGTTCAATTCCATCGAATTCGAGACCAAACACGTTGAGTTGGTACTGCCCCGCGGCAGGGACGTTAAATTTCCGATTGAGATCAGTAACTATGGCGCGCCAACACAGCTAAATCTGACTGCCAGCAACGAGATTGAAGATTGTGTCAGGTTCCTGCACAATGATTTTGCCGCTGTCGGCAAGACGGTTGTGGATGCAGTCATGTACATCCGGACACAGCGGCATGGAAGCATCGCCGTGACTGCCGGGTACGGCGCGAATACAGACGTTTTCGACATCGACTTGATCGCAGAACCGTATCAGGAGATTGATGCAGACCCGGGTCTCACAGTTCCGGGAGCGTCGGCGTTGAGATCCCAGGAAGTGTCGCAGCTATCAGCTCATCCAGTACTAAAAGTGATTGCCGCGCTCGCATTCATTCTCGTGATCTTAAAGCTCTTTACAAATATGGTGCCTGGTTACGTCGGCATAGTATCAGCAATCCTGCTGCTGGTTATACTAATCATGTACAAACTATTCACAACTTCTTCGCGATGATCGCCTCTGCGATCTGGAAATCCTTGTACACCAGCATCTCGACATCCTGCTTCTGTATGTAGGGGAGCAGGTCGGCACCCTCGGCACGCCAGACCCGTGCATAAAACCTGCTTAAAAAGTTAAAAACGTCGACTGGGCCTTTATTACTCTTCAAGTGGAGAAGACTGATCGTACCGCTCTCTTTGAGAACCCTGAGTGCCTCGGATACTGCAATCTCGGGTCCATCGATGGTATCCATACCGCAGGTGCAAAATACCGTGTCGAACGTTTCATCACCGAAGGGCAGCGACTGGACCATTCCCTGCACGCGATGAAGATTCTTGTACTTGCTGTTTCTCAATCGATTGACTTTCAACACATTTCTGGAGATATCGATCCCGATAACAGTCCCGTTCTTGACCCATCTGGCGAGAAGCCCTGCGTTCCTTCCGGTGCCGCTTGTCAGGTCGAGTACCATGCCAGAATCTCCAAGTTTCGTAGCTTTTATCAATTTTTTCCGTGAATACTGCTTTGAACCAAGCCACAACACGTCATCGAGGTCGTACAGCAATGCGAGGCGGTTGTACCGATCTCTCGTCTTTCCAGTCTCTTCT
The DNA here is from genome assembly GCA_034659035.1 of Methanobacteriota archaeon. Lineage (GTDB taxonomy): Archaea > Halobacteriota > Methanosarcinia > Methanosarcinales > Methanogasteraceae > Methanogaster_A. The sequence continues at coordinate 8,989 of JAYEGI010000020.1, read as the reverse complement.
AAATAATCAGGCATCTATAAAAATCACTTCCGAACAGCGTATTCCATCTCTGATATTCTCTCAGATAACTTATCCACCAGTTCATCATTATCCTGGTAAACCAGCTCATCTCCGCAGACCGGGCAGATAAAATCGGTCTCGGATGCGATATCAAAGAGAAAACGCGCGCATTTATGGTTGCAGATGTAAAATACACCATTTACCTCGAATTCGAGCCGCACCTTTAAATTGCCAAGCAACCTCTCAAACTCGAGATCCAGACGTTTATCGAGGTTCTCCGGATAAAGCGCCCAGTGGTATGTTAGCCAGCCAGTGTCAGGGTTGCGCTCTCTCCGATATCCTGCAAGCCGGTTCTCGTGCAGTTTAAAGAGCGTCTTCCGGATAACGTTTATATCCATCTCAATCTCTTCTGCAACGACCTCATCGACGATCTCGCCATCAGGCAGTTTCTCGAGGATCTCTACGCCGTCCGCCCCAATGATCTTTACCAGATACTGGTGCACAACAGGGTCCTTTATATCGATCAATAGATCACCGTCTCGGCATTTCCACTTTCCAATTTTTCTTTTAAGATTAATGTCATTACCGTACCTCGTTCACGCAAACATGCCTTCTGAATACCGATCTGTCATGCCCTCGGGGTTCATTATGTGCTTGATCGCATCCTCGAAATCCTTCTGATGTACCGCATCCGCATCCTCACGCACCGCACACATGCCAGCCTCCATTGTGATCGCCCGTAAAGCAGCGCCGTTTGCACCATCTGCCAGTGCCGCAATACGATCAAAATCGACATCGTCGGAAAGCCGCATCTTTTCTGCATGGATGCGCAGGATATTGACACATGCTTCACGATCCGGCATGGGAACATAGACCAGCCGATCGAAACGTCCTGCGCGGATCAGCGCTGGATCGAGTATATCCCACCGATTGGTTGCTGCAAGGATGCAGACGTCACCTCTCGAATTGAATCCGTCCATCTCTGATAGGAGCTGCATGAGCGTGCGCTGGACCTCCCTTCCACCGGAACTGGCGTCATCGAGACGTATTGCACCAATCGAGTCTAGCTCGTCGATGAATATGATTGCAGGTGCTTTTTTCCGCGCCATCTCGAATACGTCACGCACCATACGCGCGCCTTCACCGATGTACTTCTGAACAAGTTCCGAACCGACCACACGGATAAATGTGGCATCCGTCCGGGTGGCAACCGCTTTTGCGAGAAGGGTCTTTCCCGTGCCTGGTGGGCCAAACAGTAGAACGCCTTTCGGCGGATCGACGCCGATGCGTTCGAATATCTCCGGTTTGGTGAGTGCAAATTCAACAGCACCTCTGAGTACCTCAATCTGTTTATCAAGCCCTCCGATCTGGTTGTAATCGATGTCAGGAGATTCTATGACCTCCATTGCCTGTACTAGGGGGTCTTCTGATCTGGGTATGGCCGCAACGATCGATAGATGCTCCTTATTAAGCGCAACCTGCACACCGGGTTTGAGTTCGCCGTCTTTGATGAACTGGGAACTCCCCACGATGAATTCGGGACCTGTGCTCGATCGTACTATAAATTTACCCTCATCTAGAACGCTTACAAGCGTTCCGACCAACTGCGGTGTTGTTTTTAGTTTATCAAGTTCACTTCGCAGTTTTCTAAGTTCACGCTCGTACTTCAATCGCTGGTCTTCAGCAAGCTGCTTTTCAGTCTCGACCTTCTGATACTGCTTCTCGAGCAGGTTATTTTTCAATTCGAGTTGCTGCATGCGGTCCACGACATACTTGGAGAACTCTGTTGAATCTATATCCGCATCAGTGTCCATTTCCAAATCCATTATAAGACTGAATATCCTGACAACACATAAACCTTTATGGAAGATGGGGTGATACGCTATTCATGCAATGCGAAATATGCGGAAGCAACATCCGCGGAAAAGCGCATCGGGTTATCCTTGAGGGTACCGAGTTAAACGTCTGTGATGATTGTGCAAAATACGGGCACGAGGTCAAGCAGGTGCCGAAAGCCACTGTCTCCGGAACTGGAAAAGTAGCAGCAGGCAAGGTTCCAGCAGGTAAGATGTCGGCAGGCATCACGTTCCGTACCGGGTCGCGGAGGCGCCCTGATATGTTCGATCAGATGACCGACGAGCTGCTATCCGATTATGGCTTTGCGATCAGACGTGCTCGCGAGGCGCGCGGCATGTCTCAAGAAGAGCTTGCGCTTGAGATAAGGGAGAAATCATCGCTCATCAAGAAGATAGAGCGCGAGGACTTAAGACCTGAAGACAGCGTTCGAAAGAAACTCGAACGCGTGCTTGGAATATCGCTTACTGAGACGATTGAGTAGCAGCATCCGAAAATCCGTGCCGGATCATCGCACGAAGCGTCTCTACAAGTTCTCTGATCGGTACCCGGATCTGCGCCATACTGTCCCGATCGCGGATCGTTACGGTATCGCTATCCAGAGTCTCGTAATCGATTGTTACTGAAAAAGGCGTCCCAATCTCATCATTTCTGCGGTATCTACGCCCGATCGTCCCGGAATCATCATAACTCACGAAAACCCCTTTTTCCCGAAGCGTCGCTGAGATTGTAAGCGCTGGCGTAATCAGTTCCTCCCGCGTGAGAAGCGGAAGTACCGCAACCTGCACAGGCGCAACCTCTTCCGGAAAATGAAGAACGTTTCGGGTTTCACCATCCACAGGTTCCTCTGAAAACGAGTGTTCGAGCACTGCATAGATGATCCGGTCGATGCCGAACGAAGGTTCGATCACATGCGGAATAACCCGTTCGCCGCGAACCTCCTCGATCACGGTCTCGTATTCAACCAGATCTCGCGGGATTGCGATCATCTCGCCATCGATCTCGATTTTGATCTCATCGCCCGTGAGCCCCGCTTCTCCCAAACCAATGAGCGCTTCACGAACCTTGCCTGCATTTCCTTTATAGAGCGGACCTATTACGCTCATATCCGGCGTCACTACGACCCGTTTTACCTGTTTCGGGGTGTCGTACTCTATAAGAACCGAAAGATCCTTCTTCGAATGCTCCGCGTGTGATGACAGGTCATAGTCGGTGCGGTCAGCGATCCCGACGATCTCGACCCAGCCGAACCGGTCGGTCAGAACCTCGGCATCCCAGCAATCGACGGCATAGTGCGCCATCTCGTCTGGCTGGTGCTGCCTGAACCGCAGGCGCGCAGGATCGATGCCCACCCGCACAAGGAAGAGGTGGGTGAGTACGAGGTGGTAAGCGAGGAACTCATGCGCAACGATTACATGGTCCACCGCGTCCCTTGCAGTCAGTTCGATGATGCCGCTGCCGACGCCACCGACACCAGCACAATCCTGCTGATTTGTGGCAGGATAGTACCGGAGAACCATGTCCTCAATCACGGAGAATCTCGGATGATTTTTTTCAGATGGGTTGATGAAAATTTCTGCTTCCGCCTGCGTAAATTCCCTTAGCCGGATAACGCCCTGACGCGGGGAAATCTCATTTCGGTATGCTTTTCCGATCTGTGTGACGCCGAACGGGAGCTTCTCCCTGTAAAACCTGAACAGATGCTCAAAATCGACAAACATCCCCTGGGCAGTCTCGGGTCTGAGATAACCAACCCGCTCTGCGCCCGGTCCGATCGTGGTCTTGAACATCAGATTAAAACTGGAAACGTCCCCGAATGTTCCGACACCGCTGCATTGCGGGCATTTTATGCCGTGTTCGTCGATCAGCCTCTTGATCTCTGATGCTGGCAGTGCATCCGGAGTTTCAACGATGCCTTCGATCAGGTGATCCGCACGGAATGCATGATCGCAACCAGAACAGACGATCATCGGGTCTGAGAATCCTCTGGTGTGCCCGGACGCATCGAAGATCGCAGCAATCCCGATGGTCGGGGTCTCGATCTCGTAGAATCCTTCCTCGATCACGTACATCTTCCGCCAGATATCCTCGATCCTGCGCTTCAGCATCGCGCCAAGTGGTGCGTAATCGTAAAAACCTGCTGTTCCGCCGTACAGTTCAAAGGAGTTCCAGAGGAAACCTCTCCGCTTTGCCAGTCCGATTATCTTCTCATATTTGTCCATGATGTTCTACGCTTCGTCGGTTTTATTTTTCTTGATCTCTTTCGGATTGATGTTTCGACTTTCCATCCAAATATAAACAGGATATAGCACATTTACAAACTTATAAGCTCCTCTTCCGCCTTCTATGTCTGGGACGATGATGCCCAATTGCCTCATTTTCCCTAAAAAATTTTTAAACACTTTTTTCTCCTCTTCACTCAGTTTACTTCCTATTTCACTTTTTTTAAACCGGTCGATGGGTTCTTCGCCCAATTTTCTCAAGATGGATCGATATCGCTCGCTGCGAATCGTTCTATATACCTTTGGATCAAGATATTTTTTCCCGATTCTATCTGCAGCATCTACAATTCCTGGTAAGGTATCTTCCTTACTTATCACTCCATCATAATCCCTCCAAAAGACTGCGTCACCTATTTCATGCATAAGAATAGGTAAACCACTTGAAAATCCAACCATGACCCCCATTGCTTCGGGTTCAACTTCTATATTGACTCTTTTAAATGTTTTTTTGAAAAACTCATTTACCTCCTTATCAGAAAGTTTATCGATATCCACCACTCTAAAGATTCTCATAAGAGATGGTTGATGCTCGCTCAGCACATCCCGTATCTCCGGAATACCGATTGGCATGATGAAAGCAGGGAAATCCGTGTAGTGGGTGGCTACATCATCCACAAAACTCTTGTACCAGTTTGCGAATTCGGGAGTCTCAGATATCCCATTGATATCGTCCAGAACGATGAACAGTCCCTTCTTCTCATTCTTTATTTTTTCCATTATATTTTTAAGAGCTTCCGGAAAATTCCTGACCAGACCTTCCAGGTCCTCTTGTGGAGGATTGAAACTGACAGAAATACCAAAAAGATCCACTTGTTTGACATATTTTCCAAAGAAACCTGAAATTTCATCGAACCATGTCTGTTTGTTCGTTTCTTTTAAAATTTGCTCGAATATACGGCGTACCAATTCCTCCAGATCGGTCACGCCACCCACAAACACATGGATGGTGAGGAAATTCTCCCTGTCAACCAGATGGCGCAGGAACGCAGCCAATGAGCTCTTTCCTATGCCCCGTTCTCCTGCTAAAAAGACGTTCTCCTGTCGCCCGGATGAGGTCTGTTTGACATATTTGAGGATTTCTTCGATCTGTTCAACCCTGCCGACAAAAAGTTCAACAGGCGCAGGATTGCCGGGTGTAAACGGGCTATTCTCTTTCATGGTCTCGCATTTATCAATATCTTGTTTGTATCATCCACAACTTCAACCCTAATCAGTGTTTTCGTCTGTGTTGTCCATCACTACCCACACACAACTCCTCGACTAACTCCCGCACCATCACGCCCCCCTCATCAGACGCAAAGATCGGCAGGTCCCAGTTCTGCGTGACTCTCTTCCGGTTCACGACCACCTCGATATCGCGCACCGGATCATAGCCGGGCTTCGTATATTCCTCCCAGTACACCAGAACACCCCGCCTCTGCCAGAGAGGCACCTTGCCAAGGTTGATCCCATGCTGGAAGCACAGTTCGTGGATATCGGATGCCCGCAAGCCAAGCATCCTCGATGCAGCCTCCTTTCCTGATAAGCCATCCGAACGTAGCGTGTAATGCCCGTAACCATTGATGCAATTCCGCCACGCCTCTGCCTGCCGCCAGACCAGATATTCGATGATCTGCCCAGGATGCAGCGGTATCACCCTCCCGTCGAATGCGATCGGGGATATCTTGAGGGACCGGGTAAGAGCGCTTGATATGGAACTTGGCACGACCGAGACGAGTTTCTCGATCCTACCATCAAACGGCAGTACGTCTCTGAAAAGGATGTTAATCTCGTCTGAAAAAGTGTACGCAACTACAGGATATAGCCCGCTTTGTTGGAATAATGATTCTGTTGCACCTGCCATCGCGGATGCAAAACGGCGATCAAATGGCTTCTCAAACCCGTGTCTTTGCAGGAGATTCTTAAAGCTCCTGCCATCTACCCTGATGATAACTGGCGGAGTTGCTATCAGGTCAGCATATATCTCGTGATTCCTGAAATCACTCACGCTCATCCTTCTTTGCCAGTCGATTGACTTGTTTCACGAGGACGATATCGCCAATCGCAAGCACCCACCGATACGGCAGGATAATGCCTTCCCGGCTCACCTCGAACAGTTCTTGATTGACTCTGGTGAGCGCAAGACCCGTTACCAGCCTATCAGCCGTCTCGATTACGACATCGTTCACATTTCCTACATATAATCCCTTGTCAGTATATACGTTAAGCCCGAATAGTGATGTCATTTCTGCGTGCATTCAATCCCTCCATACAGTGTTATAGTAGGTGATAGAATGAACTAAAAGGATATATACTTTTGCGTGATACAGACAAATAGAACAAAGACGCAGGAGCAATCATGAAAACATCAGTACAGATTGGGAAGGTCATGGGGATGCCGATCAAGATTCATATCTCTTTCTTACTGGTTCTTGTACTATTTCCGGTCATCTTCGCAAAAGATGCCGAATTCGGATTCGCGGATGTTGCGTCCGCTCCGCTCCGGTATTCACTCGCGCTGACCTTAATCATCCTCTTATGCTCCTGCGTGCTGCTGCACGAACTCGGATACTCAGGGGTCGCGATGAGATATGGGCTCAAGATTCGCAGCATCACGCTGATCATTCTCGGCGGCATCGCGGCGATGGATAATATCCCGCGCGATCCGCATGCCGAGATGCGGATCGCGATAGCAGGTCCTCTGGTAGCACTCACGATATGGGTCTTATGTTATCTGGCGCACCTTGGACTTGGTAGCTATGGCATAGTGCGGATCCCCGCGATTTTGTATATTTCCCATTTTTTAGGGTCGATTGCGTATATCAGCATTGTATTATCTGTTTTCAACCTGGTCCCGGCGTTCCCGAAGGATGCCGGTGCCATGGATGCGCTCAAGATGATGTCTACGGAAAACGTCGGGCAGTTGCTTGTGCAGGATAAAGAGTCCATTACAGGCATCGTGTCCGGAACCGACCTTACGAGATCGATCGAGGTGTTTGGTTACCGTGAGCAATAGTACGCATGACGTAGTCATCGTCAGGTATGATGAGATCGCACTTAAGAGCCCGCAGGTTCGGCGGCGTTTTGAGGATGTGTTGATCGGCAGGATCAAAACAGCACTCTTGAGGTATGACATAGAATATTTGGGGGTCACGCGGGAATGGGGCAGGATCTTTGTGCATACGAGCGATCGAGGTGCCGCGGATGCGATCTCTCGCGTCTTTGGTACGGCATCGGCAAGCCCCGCGATCACAACCGGTGCAACGCTTATAAGCGCGGCAGAGACCGCGGCAGAGATAAGTAGAGACTTGGTCAAAGACGGTGAATCCTTTGCAATCCGCGCATCCAGATCAGGGGTCCATGATTTCACATCGATCGATCTTGCAGTCGCTTGTGGGGATTCGGTCGTGGGCTGCACCTCGGCAAAGGTCGATCTCACACACCCGGACCGGGAGATATTTGTTGATATGCGTCAGGAACATGCATATATCTACACGAATATCGCTGCCGGAGTCGGAGGGCTTCCGTACGGCACGCAAGGGAAGATGATTGCGCTGGTATCCGGAGGCATCGATTCGCCGGTTGCCGCGTGGATGCTGATGAGGCGGGGGGCCGAGGTTATTCCGCTCTACTTCGATCTCGAGGAGTTTACAGACTCAAAGAGCAGAGAACTAGCTGAACAGAGCATAAACATGCTTTTTGAGTGGAGTTACTCTGATATGACCGCGTACAGGGTTCCTTATGGGGCAGTCCTTCGCGATATTGCGAGTCGCTGCGAGCCGCGCATTGCCTGTGTGATCTGCAAGCGTATGATGTACCGGATCGGGGCTCTGGTCGCAGAGAAGGAAGGTGCCTGCGGCATCATCACAGGTTCATCGCTTGGACAGGTCGCATCCCAGACCTCACAGAATATGCTCGCAGAGATGCATGGACTCGGGATGCCGATATATCACCCGCTCATCGGGATGGACAAGAGAGAGATCATCGACCGTGCAACCCGGATAGGCACGTTTCGGACAGAGAAGCCAGCAACCGAGTGCGCTGCCGTCCCCGATCATCCGATGACAGCGGTCGCGGTCGCGAGGGTGGCTGAGAATGAAGCGCGGCTCGATGTCGCACGTATCGTGTCTGATGCGGTTGCTGGTTCGAGCGTTTCAGAACTGCTTCAGTAAAACGCGTTTCTGTGGTGTTTTGTCTGCGCTCTGTACATGTTTGGTATCGAGTGGAGTTTTTAAATGAATCCAACGATACAAACGATCTATAATCGGTATATTTGTGGGTGGGTTCGTTGCATCACTTGATATAAACTCAAAAATAATTTACAGCAGATATCCGAGTGGTGGCTGGTGGAGGGTATGAGTTATGAATACTCATAAAGGCCATATGACTTATAATTAAAACAGTAAAAGGTGAATATGCTGAGGACGATTCAACCGACATTCCGCACGTATCTGTTAATCCCCGATCATTTTTATTGATAGCGGTTTTAGCTATCTAAAGAATATTATTTTTATACTGTAACTTATGTTCCACAGGCACATATCAAACCCCAAACATTTTAACCCACCCCACCTATTTAACCAGTAATATCATTCGAGGGGATGATCAATTGCACGAGATAACAACTACATCACTTGCACACCTTGGACTTGTTGCTGGAATATTCGATAAACTGGATATTGCCGATACAATAGATTCCGCCATACCAAAAAATCGAGATCACAACATACCTCACTCAACTGTGATTAAAGCTATGTGCTTGAATGGTTTGGGGTTTAACGAAAGTAGATTGTATCTTTACTCCCAATATTTTGAAGAGTTCCCAACAGAACGGCTGCTGGGGGACGGCGTGCTCCCGGAACACCTTAATGACG
>JAYEGI010000019.1:0-21384 GCA_034659035.1 Methanobacteriota archaeon | reverse complement strand
TCCACCAACCCAATCATATTCCACCAACCCAATCATATTCCACCAACCCAATCATATTCCACCAACCCAATCATATTCCACCAACCCAATCATATTCCACCAACCCAATCATACCAGTGTTTGCAGGATTGACATCATGTTTTTCAACCGACCCGATGAAATTAGAAAGACTAGGGGCATGCATGAAAGTTTTTGCATGAAAGCGCGGCAAACTTCGTCCTCGCGGACATCGGCAGTTTAAAACTGGGAAGCGATACATTTAAAGCCAGAACGTAGATTCATAACAGACCATGTTTGAGCAGGAATATCAACTCTCATACTTCAGAGATGGTGGATTCATACGCAAGCAGTGCCCAAAATGCGGTGGCTATTTCTGGACACAAAACGAGGAAAAGGAAACTTGCGGCGATGCACCATGCGATGAGTACACATTTATAGGCAGCCCGACATTCTCAAAGAGATACGATCTTACAGAGATGCGTGAGGCGTTTCTTTCATTTTTTGAGGCGAATGGCCATACACGAATCGACAGGTACCCGGTGATCGCACGGTGGCGTGATGACATCTACCTGACCATCGCATCGATCGCTGATTTCCAGCCGTTTGTCACGTCAGGAGTCGTACCTCCGCCAGCAAACCCGCTGTGTATCTCCCAGCCATGCATCCGGCTCGATGATCTGGATTCGGTTGGCAGGAGCGGCAGGCATCTCACGAATTTTGAGATGATGGCGCATCACGCTTTCAATGGTCCTGATCAGGAGATATACTGGAAAGATGATACAGTGGGGTACTGCGACCGCCTGCTATCCGATCTCGGGATCGTCGGGGATGTCACATATAAAGAAGAGCCATGGGACGGCGGTGGAAATGCAGGCCCCTGCCTTGAGGTACTCGTCGGCGGTCTCGAGATCGCAACCCTCGTATTCATGGATATGTGCGAGAGCGGTGACGGCGAGACCACTATTAAGGGAAAGCAGTACTCTAAAATGGATAATTACATCGTTGACACTGGATACGGACTTGAACGTCTCGTGTGGGCATCGACAGGATCTCCAACGGTATATGATGCGATATTTCCGGAAACCGTGAACAAAGTGATGGAACATGCCGGGATCGAGCACTCACTACAGGATCCCGAGTATGCGAAGGTGCTGGCACAGAATGCGCGGCTATCCGGGCTATTCGATCTCGGCCTGACAACGGATCTCGAGAATCTTCGGAAAACTGTAGCAAAAGCGATCGGGATCAATGTTGAACGGTTGAAAGCGATCATAGAGCCAGTTGAGAAGGTGTATGCCATCGTGGATCATTCAAGATGCCTTGCATTCATGCTCGGCGACGGGATCGTTCCGTCGAATGCGAAGGCGGGCTATCTCGCGAGGCTGGTCATCAGGAGGATGCTTCGGCAGATGGACGCACTTAAACTCGACGTCCCGATCGCGGATCTGGTTGAGATGCAATTAGCATCGATCGGCGATCCCGCATACCTGCGCCGGCTGGATACGGCGAGGGAGATCCTTGATCTTGAAGAAGAGAAGTATCGTCAGGTTATCTCGAAGGGCAGGCGGCTTCTTGCGCGTTCGGTAAAGAAGTTTGGTGATGCAGGAACGATCCCGACATCACAGCTCATCGAGTGGTACGACACGTACGGCATCCCGCCAGAGGTCACGAAGGAAGTTGCGGATAGCGAGAAGATCGGCATTGATCTTCCTGATAACTTTTATTCGATGGTCGCAAGTACCCATGCCGCGGCACTGACAGAGGTTTCCGAAACGCCTTATGCCGAGTATGCGGACCGGCTGAAATTCATTCCGAAAACGTTGCGCTTATTCTACGACGAACCGTCTGGCATAACATTCGAGGCGGTGGTGCTTGATGTCTTCGATAACCATGTCGTCCTTGATCAGACATTATTTTATCCCGAAGGCGGCGGACAGCCAGCAGATCATGGAACTATCACATCGCCAGACCTTGTTCTGCGTGTGGTAGATGTACAGTCTGCAAACGGGATTATCCTGCACAAGATCGACGAACCGGAAGAAAACCTAACATATCTGGTAAAGAAAGGTGATATCATCAGTGGCACGATCGATTCGAAGCGGAGGCTTGCGCATACCCAGGCCCATACAGCCACGCACATCGTGAACCACTGCGCAAAGGCAGTTCTTGGGGATCATGTGTGGCAGACCGGTGCGCAGAAGTCAGAGACAAAAGCGCGTCTTGATATAACACATTTCAAACGGATCACAGATGAGGAGTTCTTTGAGATTGAGCGGCTTGCAAACGAAGTGGTTGCGAAGAACCAGCGCGTCTATACCGAGTGGATGGACCGGATAGATGCCGAGAAAGAGTACGGATTTGTCCTGTATCAGGGCGGCGTCCCACCTGGAAGCGATATCAGGGTCGTTCGGGTCGGCGGTGACGTGGAGGCGTGTGCCGGGACGCATCTCCGGTACACAGGTATGATCGGGCAGATCAAGCTGCTGCATACCGAGCGGATACAGGACGGTGTCGAGCGGATCGAGTTCGCTGCAGGCAACGCGGCAGTGTTTGCGTCACAGGCGCGGGACCATATCCTGAACTCGGCGTGTTCCATTCTCAGGGTGCCTCCTGAAAAACTCCCTGATGCGGCTGACCGGTTCTTTACCGAGTGGAAGGAGCTTTCAAAGCAGAACACGCGTCTAAAGGAGGAACTTGCTTCCGCACTCGCAGGTAACATGGTTGCGAGTGCAAGATCATCTGGCGATGTCAGGGTTGCGTCGTACATCAGCGCAGATGCCGACATGCAGGAGCTGATCAAGATCGCAGGAGTGATGCGTGAGATTCCGGATATGATCGCATTCGTGGGTAGCACCCATGATGGTGGAAAGGTCGCGGTCGCGGTTGGCAAGGACGCGCGGGCGGGCGGATTTGATGCAGGAGCGATCGTGCGCGAGATCTGCAAAGAGATCGGCGGCAGCGGCGGCGGAAAGCCGGATCTTGCACAGGGCGGCGGTCCTGATGCGGGTAAGCTTCGGGAGGCGTTTGATGCGGAGGTCGGATCAATCATGGAGCGCGGTGAGGGGTAGCGGGTCGGAAGGAGCAATCCAGGCAGGGAGTGGAAATATTAGACGTTTGGGGTTTAGGGGATAGTTAGTTACCTGAAAAGTAACTACTCAGGTATGTTGATTGGTCTCCCGATTGCGATCCTGTATTTTCTGGCAAGAAAAATAACCGCGGAGGACGCAGAGGAACGCTAGAAGCACATAACTGTTTATTTCCCCTCTGCGCCTCTCTGCGTACTCTGCGGTTAAATTCCCTGTTGGTTGCAGTATGTTCCATGTCTTGGAGAGTTCCTGTATAGTGAAGTCCCCCAATAGTGGTTTTAGGTACCTGAGTAGTTACCCTGAAAAAGACAAAACGTCTCGCACAGAAAGGTTTTATATAGACCAAGTTCTGATTCACGCTGGAGCAAGAAACGCTCTCCCGCACACGGGTGCGGTGTTTGGTAACTTAACCAAGGAGGCAATTGATATGAAGAATATGGTGAAAGCGATGGTCCCGACAGGTATAATCAGGTTATTAGTTATAATAGCCCTATGTTGCATCATTTGTCCGCATGTAGCTGCGGATACTGAACCCTTAGAGAACACTACAGCAGAGAACACTACAGCAGAGAATACAACAGCAGAGAATACAACAGCAGAGAATACGACAGCAGAGAATACGACAGCAGAGAATACGACAGCAGAGAATACGACAATCGCAGTTACACCAAAGCCAGAAGTAACAGTAACGCCAGAAGTAACAGTAACGCAGTCAGAAGAGTCTACGCCATCAGCGACACAGAGCCCGGCACAAAAGAAAGACACGCCGTGTTTTGAAGCTGTATTTGCAATCGCAGGATTATTAGCGGTAGCATACCTGATTAGAAGAAAGGACTAAGACAAGAGTTGGTCATGGAATCAGGTGAGCCGCAACGGGGTCACACCCCGCCCTTGCAAAGCTCCCCTGACTCCATATCTTCTTTGTAGAAGTCCCGCTCTGTTTTGAGTCCGAGAAGAAGCTGCAACCGTCTTTTCGTATATTTCGGAATCAGTCTGAGTGTTCGATTCAGATACCACTTCGGATACCTTCGTATGATGTTATTTGAGAGATACCAGTCCATATCATAATAATCGATATTCATCTTCCAGATGATGTACTGGAGTTCATCCGTGCTCAGATGCCTTGTCTCCACATTCGCATAGATCCCGTCGTATTTTGTGACATCATCGGTATTTGTAACGAGTCCCATCTCGATTAACTCCTCGCGAAGCACTGTTTTCGGGTATGGGGTCATGATATAGAATATCGGGACGTCAAGTCTCAGTTTCTTTGCAAGTTCGAAGTTTCGAAGTATATCCTCTTCTGTATCGTCTGGATTCCCGCTGATGATCCCACCGGATACGATAATCTTGTGTTCGTGGAGGTATCTGACAGCCTTTTCGGAGTCCGATGCCATCCCGGTCTTGCCGAACAACTCGATGTTTCGCGGGAGCGCATTCTCGATTCCAAGAAAGACACCATCAAAGCCTGCCTTCGCCATCAGGTCCACAACCTCCTTGCTCTTCGCAATCCCGCTGGTGCTCGCCTGTGTCTGGTAGTAGATGTCATCGAGCCCGGCATCGATGATTGCCTCACAGAGTCGTTTCATCCGCTTCGTGTTCAAGGTGATGTTGTCGTCCACGAAGAATATGTTCTCTGCGCCGTGATCCTTTGCATCCTGTATATCCGCAATCACACGGTCGATCTCGTACGTCCTGAAACTGCGCCCGTACATACGGTCGATGCTGCAGAACTTGCAGCCCTGCGTACAGCCCCGGCTCGTCTCGACGACGTCCACGGTGTGGCAGAATCCGTAAAATCCCTTCTTAATCAGTCTTGCGTCCCGGTCAGGAAGGCGAATGTCCTTGAGATCGAGAAGCGGGCGTGGTGGATTGTGCACCATCCCCCCGTTCTCCTTGTCCTTGTAGGATAAGCCAAGTACCTGATCATACCGCTGATCCGTGATGGCTTTGATAAGTTCTCGAAATGTCCCCTCCCCCTCACCGCGTGTGATGAAGTCGATGTACTCGAGATCAGGGCTATCTGCAATCTCCTTGTACTCAAGTGTCGGGTGGTATCCGCCGAAGACCACCAGTATGCTGCTGTCGCATTCCTTGACGGTCTTCGCGACCTTGAGCATCCCCCTATATTGGAAACTCATGCAGCTTATGCCCACGAGATCGATGTGGTACTTTCGTATGGTTTCGCGCACGAATTTGTGCGGGTCTTTTGTGACGTTTAAGTCGGCCACTTTGACGTCGCAGACATCGTTTATGTTTCCGGCGATGGATGTGATCCCAAGGTTCGGGATCCTCGCAACGAAATCGAAGTCGTGCTGGACATCAGGTGAGGCGAGTAGCAGGACGTTTATGATTAACACCTTCTTTTCGTACTTGGGCTACATTATTTAAAATATGTACGTGTTTACTCCTCCGCGTTATAACCACCTCCCTTGTTACAGCTCTTTCGTTGATTCGTCGGCACGCTGAGATGGTTTTATATGGAATTGTTGTTATTTTAGTTTATATGCAGGGTTGGAATGAAAAGGTATACAAATCGATTCAACGGATTCAGAAGAATCGATTGGTCCAATGGTTCTATAACAAGGATACATCGACACAGTATCGTATTTTATTCGCCATACTCGCATCCGTTATTGTTATTTGGAATATCGTAAATATCTATTTCAATTCTTTCAAGATCGACGATGTTAGCGCCAGATATTTGCTCAGTGCCCTTGTTCAGAGTCTGGCTGCAATTATTGCCATTGTTGTAACGTTGACGCTAGTTGCAGTCCAACTTACCGCTTCTGTATATTCGCCGCGGGTGATCGATATTTTCAAAGAGGATAAGGTTATGTGGTGGCTCTTGGTTTGGTATGGTTTATCGATATTTTCTGGGCTTTTCGTTTTGGAGATGATAGGGGGTACATATTCAAATTCTTGGTGCATCATTGTTCCTCTTGAGATTCTTGTTCTTCTTGTGTATTTGATGGGAATTTCCGCTTTTATAGGGTTGTTCTGGCATATCGGAAACATGATCGATCTTTTAAAGCCAGAAAATATCATAAAGAGATTAGCAGATAAAATCACTAAAGATAGAATTCCAAATCTGAAAGAAGATCCAATCCAGCCAATGATGGATATAATCCATGGTTCAGTTATGAAATATGATATTGCGACAACAAGAGTCGGATTAAAAACAGTAACGGGTCAAGTGATCAAAATTATCGATTCAGACAGTCAAGAAAAGATTTCAAAGAGTTTTTGTAGCCATTTTAACTTGGTCAGTAAGTTGACTGTACGCAATACGGATGAAGAATCAACAGGAGAGGTTATTGTAAATTTAGGTCGTTTTGGGAAATCGGCCACGGAAAATGGACTTAAAGATGCGGCATTGAAAGTATTAGATTCTCTTGGGGATATTGGAGAAATTGTCGCAGAAAAAGGATTTGACGATGCAACATCGAAGGTAGCAGAATCTCTCAAAGATGTTGGAACGTTTGCTGCAGAAAAGGAGAGTGGATTTGAAGATGTGGCAACAAAAGTAGCAGTGTCGCTTGGAACTGTTGGAAGAATCACTGCAAAAAAAGAACTTGAAAGTGCGATATCGCAAGTAGTGGAGTCTCTTAGTAGTGTTGGATCGTCTGCCGCAAAGAAAAAACTTTATGACACAATGTTTTATGTAGCGTTGTCTCTTGGAGATGTTGGAATATCTGCTGCAGAAAAGGGGAGCGAATTTGAATATATAGTAATACAGGTAGCAATGCACCTTCAACGTGTTTGTCCCTATGAATATAAAAATGAAAATGTGCTACTTAGAGTAGCGTCGTCTCTTGGGAATATTGGAGCGTCTGCTGCAGAGAACAGACTTAATGATGCAACATCAGAGGTAGTGCGATCTCTTGGATTTATTGGAGCAGAAGGTGAAGGATTTGAGCATGTGGTTCGGTGTGCAGCAGTATCTCTTGTAAGCGTTGGAACAACTGCCATAGGAAAAGAAGAGCTTGAACCTGCAACATTGGAAGCAGTGCGGTCTCTCGCGGAGTTAACAACTTCAAGCGAGGAAATTGTTAAAAATACCATTCAAGAATTAAAACAAGAAGAACCAGATCGTGACGCCTTCCAAAAGTACATGGAGCCCTACGAACGACCAATACGACAAGATCGTGACTCTTTCCAAAAATTTATTAATCGCTACGAACAACGACTTGAGGAATTACGAGAACTGCAAACTCGAAAATCAAATTAACCGTGTCACAATAAATAGATCACAGAACACATCCAGCCCACCTACACCCGCCAACCCAGCACCCCCAACCGCGGGAGCGGCATTAGGGTTCCGGGACGCCAACAGATGCGATTTTGAGATTTGGGATTCGGGGGTTCGTTCCATCGAAAAGCGCAGATAACTTCACTTGTCGAAATTAAAGCTCTCCTTCACGATCTTTAGCGCACAGAAGTCTCCGCACATCGTGCACGCCTCCGTATCCTCCGGAAGCCGGCTGTTCCTGATCTCCCGTGCGCGACCCTCATCGATCGCAACTTCATACTGCCTGCCCCAGTCGAGATCGCGCCGCGCCCGCGCCATATCGAGATCCCATGCCCGCGCACGGTCGCCGTACTTGATCATGTCGCCGACATGCGCAGCGATCCTGGATGCCATCACACCCTCGTAGACATCCTCCTCATTCGGCAGCGCAAGATGCTCGGCAGGCGTCACGTAGCAGAGGAAGTCCGCGCCGCATGAGCTGGAGATTGCGCCCCCTATCGCTGTTACGATGTGGTCATAACCGGGTGCTATGTCGGTCACCAGTGGACCAAGCATGTAAAACGGTCTCTCGTTTGTCATACTCTTCATCAGCGTGATATTCGTCTCGATCTCGTTAATCGGCACATGACCCGGACCCTCGACGATGACCTGCACGCCTGCATCGTACGCCCTGTCGCCGAGTTCTGCGTGCATGATTAGTTCCTGAACCCCTGCCCGGTCTGTTGCGTCGTGGACTGCTCCTGCCCTCATGCCGTTCCCCATCGATAGTGTGACTTCATGTTCGAGCATGATCTCAAGGAGATAGTCAAATTCGCTGTAGAGCGGGTTCTCTAACTCGTTGTGAAGCATCCATGCTGTCATGAACGCGCCGCCTCGCGAGACCAGTCCGCCATACCGCCCCTGGTTCTTGAGACGCTCGACTGTCAGAAGGTTAATTCCGGTATGAATCGCCATGAAGTTCGTTCCGAGCTTCGCCTGCTCTGCCGTGATCCGGAAGAGGTCGTCGGGATTCATGTCCACGACCGCACCATTCTTCTCGATCGCCTCGATAAACGCCTGATACAGAGGAACGCTTCCCACAGAGAGCGACGTTGCCGCAATCACGCGCTTCCTGACTTCCACGAGATCGCCGCCTGTCGAGAGTTCCATGAGGGTGTCCGCGCCTGCCTTCTCTGCCACTTTGGTCTTTCTCACCTCGAGATCGATGTCCACGATATCAGACGACGTTCCGACCGTTGCGTTTACTTTGGTGCGCATCCCCCTCCCGACACCGCACGACATGGTTTTCCGGTATGGGCTTACCGGGATCACGATCCTTCCGCTCGCAACCCCTTTTCGTACAAACTCAGGGTCGACGCCTTCAACCTTCGCGACCGTCTTCATCTCTTCTGTGATCTGTCCGTTCTGTGCATCTCTTATGAGACTCATAGTTCTGGATGATGGAAGTGGCAATATTTAAATGCTTCTAAAAATTAGAATGGAATTCAACTCAAGTAAAATTGAATTGTGTTCCGGGCGGTGCCGTGCAGAGGGATAGAATATCTTTTGGAATTTTTTTATCCGCGGTCTCAAGCACTCTTTAATTCTCCGCGGTTCTGGGTGACCGACACTATGTTTAGGTTACCGCGCCCGAATATGTGAAAGAATGTTGCCGCATATTAACCCATTTCTCTTCAGCAACGCCGATCAAATTACCACACCGACATTTAACCTCGTTTCCAGCTCTAACGCTGTAATCCCTGATCACCCGGTCATTCCAGCAGTGCCATAATCTACCTTTTCCGATCTTTTGATACTTAAAAATTTTTCTTTTGCATTTAGCGCATTTTATTATTATCATCTGTGATCGTCCAGCTTCATGCTTTTATAGATTCTCTTCGCCATATTCCAGTAACGATCGGTACCGGATCTGCCTTCGCCATAAGCGTCATGCCAGCCGGCAGGGACCGGCATATCCCTGTACAAGGATTTGCGCCTTGCTTCAAGTAGCATCCTTGGGGAGTTCATAAAATCGGCCCCACAGATAACTCTATTCCCTGTTTCGGATGATAACCACTTCAGCCATTTAACTCCGGTATGGCTTCTCATTATATGGTGATCGAGAATTAGCGTACCAACTTCCAGGGATAGTCGTTTAGCATTGCGCCACGCCTGTTCAGTCTGCTTTTTTGAAAGCCTGTTGGGCATGTAGAGTGGAGGCCCGTCAGCCAATACGATATCTGGTTCCCAGTCCAGTATTTGAGAGACGGCTCTGTCGTCAAGGAGTTGGGTGTCAGAGGTGTGCACAAAGACGCGGTCTTCCTCGATCCTTGTCATCATCACCGTCTGCGGATTGCTACGTTTGCCTCCATGAGATACCGGTCTGGAAAAGGTAAGTACTCCTTGCTTTACCCCTCCTGCAGAAGTCAAACCGTTCTTCAAGATAGCAGAAAGAGATTCCGCTCTTTTTTCTTCAATCGGATGCGGATGAGACAGGTTCTTAGCCCACATCCTGACGTCAGGGTTTAATCCGGTTATTTTTTTAATGTTCAACTGATAAGGATTCGCATCCACTAATGGAATGTGATCTCCGTGAAAATGACTGATCACTATGTCGGTTGCCTCTGACCACCGTTGTAGGATCGTCTTCTGTATCCGCTCGTCCACTGCTACCTGAAATGGGTGGGGAAGCAATCCGTACCTGTTATAACCCAGCGCTATGCCCGGATCGATCAATATCCTCTGCTTCGCGGTTGTTACAAAACAGCAAAGACCTCGTACACCCAGTGATTCGGTTCCTATGATCTCTATGTTCATGTTATAATTTTTATAAAGATATATGACTATTAGTCTTATCTATTACCTCTGGAGCTCTTGGATTCATCTACAGTACAATCTATTTCTCTTCAGCACTGATATAAACATTGCAGTCACGCAGGAAAAATCGGTAGCGTTCTAATCTATAATAGTTTACCATGGCATGAAGTGTAAGGGAATATGGAAACGAGTAGATTGATGAAATCAGTGGAATCAGTGTCCATCTGTGGCTAAAAACTATTATCATCCACAGATTGGTGCAGATGAACACAGATTAACGGTATTTTGTACCGCTATATCCTTCTTAAAACTTCGCATGATATTGAGCACGTATGTATAATCACCCCTGGCAGATATCATAACACGGACTCTTTTATCTCCATTAACTATCTCGGATCGGTACACTACCGAAAAATCGACGTCGATATTCAGATCACCCAAAGCTTATATGTGACCTGCCACCAATCAGACATCATGGCATCGGAGATGTGGATTTCACAGACACGAGCTGCTTTTTTCACCAAACAATCGCTAAAACCATGCCGGCAATACTGATAGCAGGGACTCACAGCGGCGTTGGGAAAACCACCGTCGCAATGGCGCTGATGGCTGCATTTGCGCGTAGATGTGTGGTTGCTCCATTTAAGGTCGGACCCGATTACATCGATCCGAGTCATCACACCGTGATATGCGGACGCCCGTCCAGAAATCTGGACACGTTTATGATGGGTGAGGCTGGCGTCCGTGAAACGTTTGCAAGAGCGGCAGCAGGTACTGATATCTGCGTGATCGAGGGCGCTATGGGGCTGTATGACGGCATGGGGTCTGACGACACCGCGTCTGCTGCGCACATCGCAAGGGTGCTCGGTCTGCCTGTGATCCTCGTTGTTGATGTTAAAGGCGTCTCCAGAAGCGCAGCTGCAATCGTCAGGGGGTACTGCGACTTCGATAAACGGATCAACGTCGCTGGCGTAATTTTGAACAAGGTAGGGAGCCCGAGACACGGCGACATGGTCAGAACCGCAATCCGGCAGGAACTCTCGGTTCCGGTGGTCGGAGAGATACCGAAATCATCACGTATCGAACTTCCATCGAGGCATCTTGGGCTGTACATGGCTCACGAAGGCTATCGCATGGATTACGTGGCAGAACTGGAATCGCTTGCATTGGCTCACCTGGACATACCCACAATCCTAAATATCGCACAGCAGACCCGAGATCCAGGGTACGCGGCGACGGATGAGGTTGATGGCGGCGGTAGTTATGGTGGTAGTGGAAGTAGTGGTGGTGGTGGTGCTGATGGTGATAACACTGGTGACGACGGTTCTGCCCGGCACGATATCACAATAGGGGTTGCTCGTGACTCCGCTTTCTGTTTTTATTATGCAGAACTGATCGATTCATTGAAACGAGATGCGAACCTCGTATTCTGGAGTCCGCTTGCAGATGATCTGCCTGAAGCGGATGGGTTCTATTTCGGCGGCGGGTATCCTGAGTTGTATGTGCGGGAACTGTCAGCACGCAGCAAGACTGAAAAAAAGATTAAGGACGCTGCTGCAGACGGGGTTCCGATCTATGGGGAATGCGGAGGCATGATCTACCTCTGCGAATCCTTGATCGACCTGGACGGGAACGCATACCCAATGGCAGGTGTGCTTCCGGCAGAGACTGCGATGACGAACCGGTTGCAGGCACTTGGATATACGGATGCGACCGTATCCGGCAACCCGGTCGTTCCGAGAGGTAGGATTCGCGGGCATGAGTTTCACTACTCTGAGACTGATTGCGCGCCTGACGTTAGATTCGCATACCGGATGAACCGGGGAAAAGGCGTCAGGGACGGCATGGATGGGATGATTGAGTATGCCACGCTAGGGAGTTACATGCATGCACCGCCGAGTTTTGATGTGAGCTGGTTTATCGAGTCCTGCAGACGGCATGTTCGATGAAACCGAAAAATACCTCTTTTACGAGAGTATCGTGTGCCAACATAGTCCACGATTAGAGCGCTCTGTGAAGCAGTGTAAGACGGCAGCAGCGAGTACAGGCTAGAGTAACTTGTGAATAAAATCAGTGAAATCGGTGTCAATGGCAACGCCTTTGCTGTCGCAGTCGGTGGCTAAAACAGTATCAGCCACAGATTAACGCAGATGGACACAGATTATCGATGTAAACGACTTTTAAGATCGATAGTTCGCCATTATGGCAGCTGTGGTTGCGTAAGACAATCCGACGTTCTCAGAAAATAATAAAAGACTCTGAGCAGCTACCACAAAATTTATATAGGATTACCTCATAATGATAATAATAATGTGAAAAACTCCGGGTGTCGATCTACCCATCTTGGGTAGGGCAGCACCCACGAGCCAACCACATTGACGGCACAATGGCATCGGATCTCCGGATCGATGTCAAAAGGTGTGCCGGTGGCATAAGCCAAGGATACAAACCAAACAAGGGGAGGAGCAAAATGAACGAACTAATGGAGTCGCTGACCCGATCAATCGGGGACGGGGACTGGACTGTGCGCCGCGGTGCCGCGGAAGCACTCGGGAAGATTGGAGATGAAAGATCGGTTCAATTGTTGGTAGACGCGCTTGTGGATGTGGATCGGTGGGTGCGTGATGAAACCATCGAAGCACTCGGGAAGATTGGCGAACCCGCAGTTGAGCCGTTGATCGAAGCGCTTGGAAATGAAGATGTGCGCGGCGAGGCGGTCGATGCACTCTGCAAGATTGGCGAACCTGCGGTTCTGCCGCTTACCGAAGCGCTTGGAAATGAAGATGTGCGCGGCGAGGCGATCGAAGCGCTCGGCAGGATCGGTGATGAGAAAGCGGTTCTGCCGCTGATAACCGCACTCGAGCAGGGAGACAGTTACGTGCGCTGGTATGCTGCCAATTCGCTCGGCGAGATTGGCGACGCAAGAGCGGTTCTGCCGCTGATAAAATCGCTTTTGGACCGGGACGAGGACCTTCGCAGGAGATCTGCCGAGGCACTCGGCGAGATTGGCGACGCAAGAGCGGTCGAGTCGCTGATGAATGCACTTTACGATAGTGATTACGAGGTGCGCGGGGGCGCTGCCCGGGCGCTCGGCAGGATTTGTGATCCTATAGCAGTCGAAGCGCTGGCAAATGCGCTTTTTGACGAAGATGAGGACGTGCGCCGGATATCTGCCGAAGCGCTCGGCAGGATTTGTGATGCAAGAGTGGTTCTGCCGCTGATAGACTCGCTGTATGATGAGAGCTGGCGGGTACGCCGAAACGCTGCCTGTGCGCTAGGTAAGATCGGTGACGCGAGAGCGGTTCTGCCGCTGATAGACGCACTCAGTGATGATGGCGTGGGCGTACGTACTGAAGTTGACAAAGCGCTCGGCAGGATAGGCGAACTTGCGGTTGTGCCGCTCATAAATGTGCTCATAGAAGCTAGAGTGGCTATGCGTGACAAGACGGTTTATGCGCTTGGTGGGATCGGTGAACCCGCGGTTGTGCCACTCATCAATGCGTTTGGATATCCCATAGATACCAACGTTCGTGACAAGATTGCTGCGGCACTTGGCAAGATTGGTGAGCCAGCCGTCGCACCGCTCATCAATGCGTTAGAGGACCACGACTCGAGTGTGCGGTGCGGGGCTGCTATCGCACTCGGCAAGATCGGTGACGCGAGGGCGGTTGATCCGCTGATAAGCATGGTTGCGGATGGTAACTCTGCGGTGCGGTGCGGGGCTGCTATCGCACTCGGCAAGATCCACGATCCGAGAGCGGTTGATCCGCTGATAAGCACGGTTGCGGATGTTGACCAGAACGTGCGCAACCAGGCTGCCATTGCACTCGGCGAGATCGGTGACACGAGAGCGGTCATGCCGCTGATCAGCGCATTCACAGATGATGAGCCAGAGGTACGCTGGGATATTGCCGATGCGCTCGGTAAGATCGGTGACGCAAGGGCGATCGACCCGCTGGTAAGCGCGCTTGGCGACGATGATAGAGCTGTGCGAGACAGCGCTGCCGAAGCGCTCGGCGCGATCGGAGACCCAAGAGCGATTGAATCGCTGGTCAAAGTGCTTGTGGATGAGGACTGGTGGGCACGGCGTGGAGCTGCCGAAGCGATCGATAGGATCGGGGATGTGAAGACGGCAGATCCACTGATACACGCGCTTGCACGGGGCTTTGGCGGATGCGCGATCCGGCTGCCGAAGCGGGGCGGACTGTAGCCACAGTAACGGCTGTGAATAAAGGCCTGGAGGGTGGGGTGAAACAATTCACTCCACCCAACAGACGTAACCTTAACATTGAAACCTTATTGGCATCGAATCTCCCTGCAAGTACTCGGGCATTCAGCGATACAGCTCATTAGGTAGTTTCGCATGTTGGATATCCTGGATTTACGTATTCGGAGGGTGGGTTGGCGATAAACATCGAAACGAAGAGTGAATGGCGATTCACAAGCAATTCAATCAATCCACCATATTGGATCGATTTATTTTATTTAGAGTCTGTTAGAATTGTTTAAGTATGGGAGTAACCGTATTACAATATTTATGTTACAGAGTGTGGGCGTATGGCAGTTATTGAGGGATCAGAAATGCAAACAGATGTAAACGAGCTCATAGAATCACTGACCGGATTGCTTGAAGACGGTGACTGGAATGTACGCATGGATGCAGTCAGGAGACTTGACAAGATCAGTGGTGTGAAGGCGGTTCCGCCATTGATAAAAATGCTTGAGGATCTTGATGAAAATATACGCCAAAGAGCGGTCGAGGCACTTGTCAGGACTGGCGAACCCACGATTGAGCCTTTGATAGGGGTGCTTGGCGATGTGGATGTGCGTCAGGTGGCTGCTTGTGCGATTGGTGGAACTATCGACGATAGGGCGATTGAGCATCTGATAAAAGCACACGGGGATGAGTGTGATGCTGTGCACTGGAGTGCCACCTGCGCACTTGGATGGAGTGGTGATGAGCGGGCAATTGGGCATTTGATACAAGCACTTGGGGTTGGTGAGGGGGGCATATGTAGGGAGGCTTCCACCATACTCTGCGAGATTTTTGGTAAACCAGCAGTTGAGCCTTTGGTAGGGGCGCTCAAGGATGAAAATATGGTCGTGCGTGCTAATGCTGCCTATATGCTTGGCGAAATTGGCGACGAGAGGGCGGTTCTACCTTTGGTAGCTGCACTTGGGGATAAACATGAATGTGTGCGTTATGCTGCTGCATAGGTGCTTGATGATGAAACTGAATGTGTGGGTGCGCTGATATGCTGCAATGCGTCTGGTGAAATTGAAGATGCAAGCACAGCTGCGCTGATGAGGCAATTCCTCAGTGACAGCGACGAAGCGGTAAGAGATGCCGCTGCTGGTTTGTTAGAAACCATAGAGCAAATATCCAAAGATTAGGGCAAGAGTTTTGCGGTGCTATTTCAGAGACTTTTAATTTGTTTTGGTCAGTTGAAAACATGATGCCAACCCGGCAAATACAGATATGATTAGATGGGTGTAATCAGTGAAATCGGTGTTAATATGTGGCTAAAATAGTATCAGCCACAGATTAACGCAGATGAACATGGGTTATCGGTGTAAACGGATTTTCAGACCGATAGCATCCCATTCTGGCAGTTGTGATTGCGTAAGACAATCCGACGTTCCCAGAAAATAATAAAAAGACTCATATTTCATACGTAACTATGTATAATGACAATAGTTCTATACGTCTATCAGCATCCGCACTGCTATCGACATTCCCAAAGCCGGTTACGCGGTCACACCCCCGCGACCCCGCGCGTCACAATCTCCTCGATCGCGGTCCGAAGTGTCTCTTCGTTGTCATACCGCGAGATGATATCATCCAGCCGATCCGCATCGAGATCCTTCATCCGAATGGCGAGCTTGATCATATTCGGGATCGCGCGGACCACGTTATCTACGATCGTGACGGTTGCAGCCTTCGCAGTCCTTGAAAGGGGATTCAGATCGATTGCGATCACGGATTTGCCCATGTCTACCAGCGCCTGGCACCGGTCACCATCCTCAAGCGGCACAAGCACCACATCCGCACCATATATGCCGCCCGTGCATACCCGCGATCTGGGATGATCTGGCGGGAGCGGGTGAAGCGCTGCATCGGGATACTCGCCACGCACGCCATCCGCGCCATGCAGGCGCAGATGATCCGCAATCGCACGTATCCGCTCTTCTGTCCTGTAAAATAGGTTTACTTCAATTGAAGCATCAAGAACTCTGCCAAGTTCGATGATCTCACCCGGCACCAGCGCTGCGACATTGCCATTTACCGAGAGCACCGGGCGGCTTGCAACAAGAAGCATCGAGACCGCTGCCTCTTCCGAATGCATCGCCGATTCGGTTGTGCGTTCACCGAGCAGGTAGTCAAATGCCTCACCGCGTCCGTGTGCTATCAAGCCAGCCTGCGAGGTGATACCTGTGCGGACGCCATCTGTCAGACACCCTCTTATGCGGAGGGACTGATATCTGGGATGAGTCTTTGGGAGGGTCATGTTTATACAATATAACATCTGAATGATAGATATTAACCGGAGACGGTCTAAAGGAGTTTGTAAATGGATAAACCAAATATATGTATAGTCACGCAGACGCCCCTGCTCAGGTTTAAACTGCACTACGGCGAGTTGCTTGATAAATACGGGATGCTTCCGGATCCTGTGCCTTTCAACTACCTTGCAGAGGGGGTGGATTACGAGTTTTCCCCCGGCGGTGTTCCGAAGATGGTTTATCCGATGCAGAATATGATGATTGAGAAGGGCTTGATAAGTGGTGCGCACTGGATATCCTTAAACACGATGGGACCGGAGCGCGTGCTCGTCAATGACATTCTCATCCACAGTATCACGCTCGAACATAGGTATGTCGCGCCCTACACCCGGCTTAAGGAGCGAATATGGGCAGAGACTCATGACATCGAGCGAAAAACCATTGGCTCAGTTGAGTTCTCTGCTTATGCGCGGTACAACTGGCTCTGTGCAAATAAGATGTTCGAACTGCTCCCGATCGATCTCTTTTATATTCACGATTTCCACCAGTTGCTCGTCGGGAATATGATCGGGCTTGCAGCACCAACGGTATTTCGGTGGCACATCCCGTTTAATCTGGACCACACATCAGGACATATCAGGCGGTTCATCATCCAGTGTGTCGAGTCCTTTGGCGGAGTCATCGTAAGCTGCAAACGTGATCTTGAGGGCTTAATACGGGCTGGCTATCAAGGAAGGGCGTACCAGACATATCCTTACATCAACCAGTATATGTGGACTGATCCGTCAAACGCAGAGTCTGACGAGTTCTGCAAGCGATTCGGCATAAACAAGGAAGATACGCTCATTCTGGCCGTAGCAAGGATGGATCCGATAAAGGGGCAGGATATTGCAATCAAAGCACTCCAGCAGGTGCCTGGTGCAAAATTGATGCTTATCGGAAACGGCAGTTTCACAAGCAGCGAGAATGGCGGTCTGGCCCATCCGAAAGGATCTGATTGGAACCTGTACCTGAAGAAACTTGTGAGCGATCTTAGGCTGGAAGATAGAGTTATATTTACAGGATTTATGCCGGACGACCTCCTGAAAGCAGCATACAAACGATGCGATCTGCTGGTGTTCCCATCTCAAACAGAGGGCTTTGGTTTAGTCGTAGTTGAGGCATGGATGTACAGAAAACCGGTTGTCGTGAGTACTGGTGCCGGCGTCTCGGAACTGGTGATGGATGGACTTAACGGGTATACATTCGAGCCCGGAGACATCTCTCTTCTGGCAGATAAGATTAATACAGTGTTGGCAAACCCGGATGATTCCAAATACATCGGGGAACGAGGTTACGAGACTGCTGCACAGTGTTATATAGAGGAGGGCGTAAACGCGATCTGGGATGTGTGGGGCGAGGTCATGGCAGGATTTGGGCACTGAAATGGAGGAAAGATATGGCAGATTTTACATTCTATAGGACGCGATACCAGTTCGAACTTACAGGAAAGAAAGCAAGAGACCTACCCGAGTTGCTTGCAGTCATAAAGGAGATCGATGAGAGTTCCATCTTCAACCATGTTTATCATGCACTCCTTGATTCACACTTCCTCCCGATCGGGTATCCAAACGATTTCGCGTACTGGATCCTCGATGCGCTACATGAACCCATGCTTGCCGAACGGCTTGCAGACCTTGACTTGCGTGAATTTCACAATATAGGGGCGCTTCGGAAGGAGATCATCCGTAGAATCGAGGATTATATGGCGATGTATGATGTTAGCCACAGGGCTGACGTAGGTCAGGAGTTTCACTTTATCAGGTGCATCAGTGTCACCTTCCCGACGAGGTATGTGGTGACAAACATGAACGGGGCACTGGAAACCATAAAGGAGATCAATCTGGACTCGATATTCTACTATTTCATCGCAAGCAGGCTGCTTGACGGGGAGCACTACAAGGAAATGTCGCGCTGGGTACTCAAGAACGGCAGCCACGAGTTGATGGAAAAGCTGGATGACTTATACCCTTACGGGTTTGCAAATATGGATGCCCTGAGAAATGAGATCGTGAGGATCATTGAAGGATATTTCTGGGAGAATATATGAACGAAACGAGATCAATCTGGGATTACGAAGATATCGTTGAGAGGGGTCTGCTCGAAGACCTTGAGATGCTTGCGGAACACATATCAGGCAGGGTTCTGCACATCAATGCCACCTACTCAGGCGGTGGTGTGGCAGAGATCTTGAGCAGTATGATCCCACTATTAAAGGGGCTTGGTATCGAGACCGAATGGAACATAATAAGAGGGGATGACGAGTTTTTTTCAATCACAAAGACTTTTCACAATGTACTTCATGGCAGGGTAAATGGTGTAGCCGAGGTTCCTGTAAATCATGAGCCGACCAGCGTGCTTGACAATCTTAAGAGCGAGATCGGAGAACTCACCAAAAGGAAGGAGATGTTCGAGACGTACATGCACTGGAACAAAGTCAATTCAGAGGAGATGGATCTCGATTCTGATTTTGTATTCATCCACGACCCCCAGCCGGCTGCACTGATTGATGTGAAGCAGAGAGGGAAGTGGATATGGCGGTGCCATATCGATGTCTCGAACCCCGATCCACTTGTCTGGAACTTTCTAAGCGAATCGATCTCGAAGTATGATGCATCGGTCTTCTCGACACCAATGTTTGCCAGACCGGATCTCGGGATCAGGGAGTTTCTTGTGCCGCCTTCCATCGATCCGCTGAGCGACAAGAACATCGAACTTTCACAGGGCGATATCGACAAAGTCCTTGATAAGTACGGAATCTGTATGGATAAACCGATTATAACGCAGGTATCAAGATTCGATCGGTTGAAAGATCTTCCTGGAGTAATAGATGCATATAAACTTGTGAAAAAGCGAATCGACTGCCAGTTAATCCTTGCAGGCGGTGTAGCGTCAGACGATCCCGAAGGCATGGGCGTTTATCATGAGGTCATGGCGAAGGCAGACGGCGAAGAGGACATACACGTGCTGCTCGGGTCCCCACCGTTTTCCGATATCGAGATCAATGCATTCCAGCGGGCATCGACCGTTATCATGCAGAAATCGCTGAAGGAAGGGTTCGGACTGGTGGTTTCAGAGGGACTCTGGAAAGGAAAACCTGTAATCGGCGGAGCGACAGGAGGGATCCCGCTTCAGATCGTCAACGACGTTACAGGGTATCTTGCGCATTCGGTAGATGGCGCGGCATTCAAGATCGCAAATCTTCTCAAGAATCCGGAACTTGCCCAGAGACTCGGAGATGCTGGAAAAGAGCATGTCAGGCACAATTTCCTGATAACTAGGCATCTTATGGATTATCTTCTCATTATGCTTAGTCTTGAGAACCCGTCAGGGACTATCAGGTTGTAAAAACGCGAAGCGCGCCACCCCCGAATGAATTCGGGGGCATCCGCGGACGGTGGTTGGACGGCGGGGTGCAAAACATGTGCTTTTTGACATATAATGACAATTGTTGATGAAACAATAAAAAATAGAACTTTTTAACAGAAGTATCCTGCACTTGTGTAATGATCAGTTGGATACACAACATCGCGACTGCCATAAAGGACATCAGTAGGAAATATACCCACAGAGGACACAGAGGATCGGTTTTAAAACTCTGTGCTCCCTGTGGTTAAATCCGGTGACTTTTACCGATTGTGTGGGATCGATTTGACCACAGCAAGTATCCTACACTTGCCTGAAAACAATCGGATTGAAGTGAACGCGTACACCAGTCCTGGTGCCTGCTTCCTTCCCTCTTGTGTCACCGACGCATTCAAACTGCCGTACTAACTCTCCCGGCGCCTGCGTAAGGAAATCCACACCATGATCTGTATCGAGGTAGTAATCTTGAGAATAGTTCCCTGACAAGATCTGGTGAATTGGTCGGTCATGTTCGTATATCATATAGTTGGCCGATCCTGCTGCTTCTGTCCAGTCTCTCTTTGTCTCTTTTGCACGCATCCAGACGCGCACCCACAACTCATCACTATTTCTTACTGAAAGCCTGGCAGAAACCCAAACTCGCGGCCCATGACCCGCGAATTCCCTATCACCACCTACATGAGGTGGAATGAGCATCGGAGTCGGGTCTATTTCTATAGTCAACTGTTCTCTTGCCATTTTTATTTCTTTCTATTTTATATTTAAGTTACATACCCTATTACCTGGCTTTGGGACAAAATTCACATACCTCTCCCCTCCAGTGTGGTACCACATAACCCATGATCTCTAAGTACCCCAGTCGCCGAATATTGTGCCCCACACGCTTCAGCTGCGTCTCAGTCTTCTTCCGTGATTCAAGCCGTTTCCTAAGCGGCGCGCCAAACCGGCATTTGACCACTGAATTAACTGTTTCCGAGATCGAACGCATGTGATAATGTTCTAATCACTCCTGAGGATCTTCCCAGAGCGAATAAAGCATATCATACCACCCAAGAGCCCTTTTACTCTTAAAAGTCACATTACTACGCGGTAGAAAGTGTGGCGTGGAGTTATTTTCCGAAACCAGATTAGTGATCCATCGACACCCGTAAATACCATCCCCAATAACGCCATCCAGATTGGGATGGCAATCAAGTGTCTGGTTAAAAGCCTCCGGAAACATCGTAGTTTCTCCAATGGAGTGATCCGGACTTATGGATATGCCTGAAATTAGCTTATGTTTAACCCCTATGCCCATAACTGAGTATGAGAACCCTTTCTTTGCAACAGAGTTTGATTCAG
>JAYEGI010000018.1:0-5960 GCA_034659035.1 Methanobacteriota archaeon | reverse complement strand
TCCATCGAGTTGAAGTATCTCATCGTTGGTACCCATTCATTTCTCCCGCCGACAAGTAGCCACTCCCCATATCCGCCAGTATCACAGTCCCATGCCGCGATCGCATGGAACTTGCCTGTCGCCATCTCGACATCGCTGACCACATATTTCACGCCGAGTGTGTCCGCGATTTCGTTTGCTTCAGCCTCACTCTCTGCCGTGAAGAATGTAGCTGCGCCCGGTCGCTGCTCTTCGCCGCCGCCGATGCCTTCCTGGAATGGGTTGGCGTTCGGGATCCTGTGCCCTATGGTCTCGATCCAGAATCCGTAATCCCACCAGGACATTACACCATACGCGGTATCCGGATATGGATACGGTTCGCCGCGCGGTGGTCGTTCGTAGGGGCCATAGTATGAGAAAACTGCCGGATCGGACGCAGGGTCTGGTGTGTTGTCCCGCATCCATTCGAGTGAGTTGTACCACTGTGCACCGGGTCCACCGGGACTTTGTGCACGTAGTGCTGAGACTGGCAGCCCGTAATACTTCTTAAACTCGTCACTATCTTTCAACCAGGAATCCTCTGCAACAAGTCCATTCCATGGATATACGAGAAACAGTATGACCAGCAGAAACACGACACCGTACTCTGCTTTTATGTTAGATTTTTTATGCAAAAACAAACCAAACGAGCATACTATAGCGAGTATCGACGCTTGTATAAGTATCCCGTACAGGGACTCCGACAGAGCCCCGGGTTGAGTCAGTTGATGTGTTCCATAGAAAAATGCCCAGATGACTAAAATTGCAGCAAATAAAACTAAATATTGCCAGCTATGCCGGAAAAACTCACCCATGTTCTTTGCTTTACGTATATTTTCATTGAATTGTGCCTGTATGCCATCCGAATCAACATACCCGAGTAGTCTCGTGCCAAAGTAAGCGCTCATGATAGCGACATTCACCGCATAATAATATGCGAACCGATTCTGCCCATATATCGCAACGAGCATGACCAGAGTCCAGACCAACGCAAGGATATCTTCCGGTTTCCATTTGCGTATCACGTAGTAGCTGAGGAGCAGGATTCCGAACAATGAGATGTAAAAGCAGTTCCCAAAGTTGCTGTGGACCATGCTGCCCCTACCGATGTTGAAATTGCCGTCGTGATCCAGAATCATCGATGACGCTTCTGCAATGGTTGCAGCGCCACCCGTTCTTACCGATAAAACCGATGAAGGGAGGGCTGTAACCGTGGAAAACAGTGCAGGCGAGGCTATGACGAGCAATCCAAACCCAACGATCGCAACCGCAGCCAGAACCGCAGGATAATAATATGGATTCAGATCCCTGCGTTTCATCTCCTTTGATGTGGCATATATCAGCATACATGCAACAACCACCATCAATGAGGTCGATACATGCAACCATGAATAATTGACTGAAAATCCCGGATGTATCCACGGCAGTATCAGAAGCGATTCCAGTCCGAATATAACCACCCCGACTATGGTTATGTACTCAACCGAGTTGCCGCGGATATGTTCTGCAACGGATATGACAAGTGTTGCGATCATTATAATCATACCAAACATCAGCGCACCCGCCCAGCAGAGTTGATATGCTGCATACATCACGCCAGCCAGAACAGCATAGATAAGCGGATACTTGATGGCGCGCCAGTTCCTTGGATTCAGATCGCTTAATGAGATGTTCTGGGTACGCGCGCTCATCAGCGCAAGCATGAAGAAGAGGATGGTTAGGGTAGAGAATAGCGTCTCTGCAGCATGGTGGTCATTGAATCCGAGTAATGATCTGGATAGGAACTGTCCGGGCAGCGTTGCAATGATCAGTGCTGCAAGAAGCCCTGTGCCGCGGTTGTGCAGGTGTTTTCCGATGAAATATACGGGTATAACCACGAGCGCGCCAAGAATTGTCGGGAAGTATGCCCCAACGGTACTGACGAGATGCGCATCCGGGTTTCCGAATCCGAGAACGATCGATATGAAGGCGATCGTATGATCATACAGGGGACCATAGTGCTGTAAGTGCCCATACGGAAACTCGGTGAATGCGTCATAAGTGAGGCTATGCGGATAATTATGGAGTATATACTCCACGATTCTCAGGTGGTACCACGGGTCATTTCCGCCGAATCTAACTGTACCATCTGCAAGAAATACGCGGTCGTGCGGGAGCACTGTCCTGATATAGAGAGCGATTGCAAAGATGAGGGATAGCAGCACGCCATAAGGTGCGCCTGATTTTAATCGTTCGGTCGGGGTTTGTTTGATTTCGGTCGGTTGCCTAATCTGTTGAGAAATTGAGTGTTCTGGCTTTGAAGACTTTTTTTCGCTGCTTTTCTTTCCTTTCCCCCGCTCCACAAATTTATTTTCTTTGTTCTTCTTTCCAGCCAATGTTATACGCCTCGCGTTTCATGTTTGCCATAGATGAATTAAATACTTTGGGTATTCGATCAAGTTGTTTTATCATGTTACTCTTGCAGCCTTTTTAAGAGTTTCTTCGTACATATCTGCAATAGTTCTCCAATCGAAGTCCATGGTGACTTTCGTGCATCTATTTTTAACATGTTTTTGACTCGAAGAGTTTATGAACATTCCGATAAATTCATTTTTTTCGCTATCATAATAAAATGTTTGAGTAACGACTCGCGTCATTGTTTGTGTGATACCGGTTTGGTTCTGTCAATAAAAAAGCGCAGTTCATGCCGTGTGCCCGAGTATGAGTTGCAGGCAGATATGAGATCAAATCAGTTCATTGATCCTTCTTGTGTTCAAAGATAGCTTTCTTCCTGTATGAAAGGTACATGACCAAGCGTTTTCCGAAGTTAACTAAATATCTGGCATTCCTATCTCCAACCATATAATTTAAAAATGGATAGCAGATAGCCCAGGCATAAGATATGAGCCAGGGTATTGTAATAACCCTCAATCGATTATTTTGGCGTGCTCTGGCAGTTTCCTTAACCAACTTTATGCAGTTGGAAGTAATTCCTCCTATTTGCATCCCCGTAACAATCAGCCCATTAATAAAATAAGCATCCCCGCCCCCCTTAAACGCCCTGATTAGCAGTTCATAATCTCCTGCGATTTTGAAAGATTCATCAAACTTTCCGTAGAGTTCAAAGAGGCTTCGATGGTGAAACATCCCTTGATGTGTGAAAGTGCATATCCCATCTATGATGATACTCCTCCAGGTATACTCCCACGAAAAACCATCAACACAACTTATCACATCATCTTCTGTCACTCTTGCAACCTGTCCATACACCATTCGTACATCTTGAGATTCCGCCTTGATCATACATGGCATCATCTCTTCAAATACATTCTTTTTCCAGAGATAGTCGTCAGATCCCAGGAATAATATCCAATCTCCGCTGACATGATCCAGTGCCTTATTCCATGCATTATAGATGCCGTTATCCGGTTCTGATTTCCAGTAAGCAATTTTATCGTTGTTGGTCCTCAGGAGGTCTATCGTACCATCCGTAGAGCCCCCATCGATGATGATAAGCTCTTTATTGAGATAAGTCTGATTAGATACACTGTCGATGCAACGCTGTAAGGTTTTGGCACCGTTATATACAGCTACAATAACAGAGATTAAGGGTTTTGAAGCCATTTTATTTCATCAGTGGAAGTTTTATAGACATTAAATTACCATTAAATTTTAACATCTATTATTATATTGTTTTACTTTTTACTTACATACCACTTATACGCTTGCTTAATTCCATCCCTTAGTGCTATTTTTGCTTCCCACCCAAGCGCCCGCAGCCTGCTAACATCCATCAACTTCTGCGGCGTCCCGTCGGGCTTTGTGGCGTCATACACGATCGCCCCACTATAACCCACAAGCTCCCCGATTATCTCAGCCAGCTCCCGAATCATAACATCCTCCCCGACCCCGATATTAACAAACTCCCCGATACCCGAGGCATCATAGTTCTCCATCAGGTACACGCATGCATCCGCCATATCATCCACATGCAAAAACTCCCGCCTGGGCGTCCCGGTGCCCCACACAACGACCTGCGGTGCATTGTTCAGCTTTGCCTCGTGGAACTTGCGTATTAGCGCAGCCATGACATGGGACGTTTCGGGGTCATAGTTGTCACCCGATCCATAGAGGTTGGTTGGCATGACTGCGATGAAGTTCGTCCCGTACTGTTGGTTGTAATGCTTGCACATCCGTATCCCTGCGATCTTTGCAACCGCATATGCCTCGTTGGTGGCCTCGAGTTCGCCTGTGAGCAGGTATTCTTCTTTGAGTGGCTGCGGCGCAAGTTTTGGGTATATGCATGATGAGCCAAGGAAGAGCAGTTTAGTAACACCAGTGGTGTATGCGGCATGGATGACATTGGCTTCGATCATGAGGTTTTCGTAGATAAACTCTGCCGGGTATGTGCTGTTTGCAAGGATTCCGCCCACCTTTGCTGCGGCTAAGAAGACGTATTCCGGTCGCACCTCTTCGAAGAAGTTGTTTACTGCCTGCTGGTTGGTGAGGTCAAGTTCGCTGTGTGTGCGGGTTATGAGGTTATGGTAGCCTCTGGCTTTGAGGTTACGATGGATGGCTGAGCCTGCCATGCCGCGGTGACCCGGGATGTAGATTTTTGAGTTGGGGTTCATGGTTTTCTCCTTCTTATGCGTGTTGTCTTTCTAACCAGGATATATTTTATAGCTATAACTGTATACTATTATTATTATTATTCTTTCTTGAACCAATCAATCGTTTTTCTTAAACCGTATTCAAAATCGTACTCTGGTTCAAATCCAAGTACTTTCCTTGCAAGTGCTATGTCTGCCATGGAGTGCTTCACATCACCCAATTGGGGGTTGGTATGGATAGGTTCAATGTTTTTGCCAAGTATCACGTTTAGTTTATTGACCAATTCGTTTAAAGTGATCATTTCCCCGTACGCAATGTTGAACAACTCTCCGGCGGCAGCTTTTACTTCACATGCTAACAATGTGGCAGCCACGTTATTTTGTACATAAGTAAAGTCGCGACTTTGCTCACCATCCCCATAGATAACAGGGCGTTCATTTTTTAATATGCTTGTTACAAATTTTGGGATTACAGCGGCATATTCAGATTTCGGGTCCTGCCGCGGTCCAAATACATTAAAGTATCGAAGTGAGACCGTTTCCAATCCATATAACTCATAGAAAACCTTGCAATATTGTTCGCCTACGAGTTTGGTAATGGCATACGGTGTGAGAGGTTCTGGTTTCATATCTTCGGTCTTGGGCAGGATTGGAGAATTTCCGTATGCAGCAGATGATGCTATGTATACAACACGTTTAACATCCGCATCTCGGGCAGCCACAAGGACGTTAAGGGTGCCATCAATGTTGATCCGGTTTGCTGTGATTGGATCTTCAACAGATTTGGGAACAGAAGCGAGTGCTGCGCAGTGGAGTACGTAATCAACATTCTGAAATGCTTCTTTCAATAATCCAGAGTCTTTGATATCCCCCTCCACAAAGGTTATTTCCGGTAATATTTCGGTTATGTTACCTATATGGCCGGTCGAGAGGTCATCGACCACCAGTACTTCATTATCCTTCTTAATTAGTTCCTGAACGATGTTTGATCCTATGAAACCAGCACCACCAGTTACAACAAACCGTTTTTCTTTGATCATTTTCCCACCTTTGATTACATCACATGATGATAATTCATTTCCAATCACTTTTGTTCTGGTACCAATGTGTGATAAAGTTCATCATACAATTTGACCATCTTATCTAACGTAAAATGGTCTTCAACATCTTTTCTTGCAGATATGCCTGCTTTTACTCTCAAGTCGGCATCATTTAAAAATAGGTTTATTCCTTTCACGAAATCGTCCACATCTTTGTATCGTGCAATATATCCGGATCTCATGTTTGTTATTAGTTCCGGTATCCCGCCGGTTTCAAATGCGATTATTGGTGTACCGCATGCCATCGATTCTA
>JAYEGI010000017.1:0-5978 GCA_034659035.1 Methanobacteriota archaeon | reverse complement strand
GGATAAAAAATTCGCTACGCTTCACCCGTATTGCCTTCGACAACTTCCTTCACACGCGAAACGATGAGTAAGATGGTGAGATATATGAGTGTCCAAAGCTATTTATCGAAGAACACACGCCCATCCATCGCACGCCCGTCTGCGCTTGCACCATGCACGACCTCCGAGCCCCGTGGATGCCTCGGACTTCAGTCCGAGCGTGGCACGGCTGGGGCGGCTGGGGCTTCGGAGGCTGGCAGAGCATATGTTTTTGGGGGTCTGTGAATCTGGTGGTGTGATTTGTGGGGTGGTGATGTGACTTGAATATTGCAGAACTACCAATAAACTACCAAAAACTACCAAATTGGTAGAAAAGTTTATAGATTAGTAAGTTCTTTATCTGACTATGAAAGTTCCGAATAAACCACCAAACGTACACAATATTCTTGAAAAAAACAGCGGACAAGTTTTTAAGTTATTAAACGATAAAACGGTATACGATTTCATCATAAAGTGTAATCAGGACTACATTCATTGGGATAAACTCCGCTATAAAGAAATGCCTAATAAAACAAATCCAGAATATATATGGTCTCTTATTAAGATATTTCGCTCACAGCAGTATAAACCAATTAAATTCAATGGTTGGATATTTAAATATCTTCTTTTGAATGATTCCCATAGAAAACTCCATCTCATGGATAAAGGCACGGCAGGCCACTTAGAAACCGGTTTGGACTCTGTCAACACTGAAGGGAGAGGTCGTTATATCATCAGTTCACTGATGGAGGAGGCGATTGCTTCAAGTCAGTTAGAGGGAGCAGCCACAACCAGAAAATTTGCAAAAGAAATATTGCGATTGAAGAGAAATCCTAGAAACTATTCTGAGCAGATGATTGTCAATGGTTATGAAACCATGCAAAAAATAACAAAAATGAAAGACAAAACTCTAACGCCTGAAATAATTCTTAAATTGCATAAAAATATTACAAAAGACACTCTCGAAGATAATAAGGACGAGGGCCGTTTTAGAGATAATAATGAAATTGTTGTTGGAGACCCTATAGACTATGGGAAGACTTACTATACCCCACCTGATTATAAAAAAATAAATGGTTTGATGGAAGAGTTTTGTGAATTTGCAAGTAATGATGGTGGGGAGTTTATTCACCCGGTGGTAAAGGGAATCTTCCTTCATTTTCTTATTGGTTATATTCATCCGTTCAATGACGGCAACGGAAGAACTGCGAGGACGATCTTTTACTGGTATATGCTCTCAAGAGGCTACTGGTTATTCGAATATATGTCAGTTTCTAGGATTATTTTACGATCGAAAACGAAATATGGTTTAGCCTACCTTTATACTGAGACTGACGAAAATGATCTTGCGTATTTTATTAATTACAATTTAAATTCAATTGAGGAATCGTTTCATGATATGGAATCTTATATTAGTAAAAAACAAAAGGAATATTCAGAAGCTCTTGACTTAATTCAAGGTGTCACCGATATAAATTTACGTCAAGCAGAAATACTCAAGAAAATCATGAGGAGTCCAGAGAAAAATTTTGTCATCACCGAAATAGTGTCAACCTATAATGTAGCTTATGATACTGCACGTAACGATCTCTTACATTTAACTGAGTTAGGGTATTTAGAAAAGACCAAGATTAAGAATAAATTCATATTTAAATTATCAGAACATGCCATCAACAGATAATTTGCTAAATATTTTTTCATAAATTATATAATGAAATGCTGATTGCAGCGTATCCTCCTATCACCCACCCCACCCCCGTATCCGCATCTGTCAAACACGCGACCCCCCTGTCAAAGATGTCCCGCAATTCATTGCGGGGTTTAGTGACTTCGAGTTTCAGATATCTGAAAACCGGCGAGTCAGAATCAGAGCAACAGACAAATTGACAGCCCGAACAGAAGGAAAGACTATTAATACAAAAATACACATCAGAAATAGCATATATCCAAAGGATGGGAATAACCGTGAATGCAAAGAAATACGTTTACTTCTTCGGCGACGGAATAGCTGAAGGTAGCGCTCGAATGAAAGATCTCCTCGGATCAAAAGGGGCAAATCTCGCGGAGATGATGAATATTGGCATCCCGGTGCCTCCCGGATTCACGATCTCCACAGAGGCATGTATACACTACTATGCAAACGATGGTGGATACCCCGACGGTCTTATCGGTGAGATCGATGAAAATCTTGCCCGCCTTGAGGAGTCCACTAAAAAACGATTCGGTGATGCAAAGAACCCTCTCCTCCTGTCAGTGCGATCAGGTGCTGCGATCTCGATGCCGGGAATGATGGACACTGTGCTTAATATCGGTCTTACCGACGAGAGCGTGGCAGGCATTGCCAGGGGGGCCGGAAATGAGCGGTTTGCGTACGATTCGTACCGCAGGTTCGTGCAGATGTTCGGAAACGTGGTTTTAGGGATGGAACACAGCGATTTCGAGCAGATTCTTGAAGAGAAGAAGCAGTCTCGCGGCGTTACGATAGACACGGAACTCGATTCGGATGATCTAAAGGATCTCGTATCGCGATACAAGGAACTGATAGAGAATGAGACAGGAAGAATATTTCCGGAGGATCCGAAAGAGCAGTTGAGGGTGGCGATTGATGCCGTGTTCGAGTCATGGAACACGGATCGAGCAATAACATACAGAGCTTTAAATAATATCCCCCAGAATCTTGGTACCGGAGTCAACGTGCAGATGATGGTATTTGGAAACATGGGTACTGATTCCGGAACTGGTGTCTGTTTCACAAGAGATCCTGCAACAGGGGTGAACATGTTTTACGGCGAGTACCTGATGAATGCACAGGGCGAGGACGTGGTTGCAGGACTTCGGACTCCAGAGACCCTTGACCAATTAGAGGCGGAGATGCCGGAGATTTATGAGGAACTGGCTGCCATACGCGAGAAACTGGAGAAGCATTACCGCGATGTGCAGGATATGGAGTTTACCATCGAATCGGGCACGCTTTATATGCTACAGACGAGAACCGGGAAGCGGACTGCGCAGGCTTCCGTAAAGACCGCTGTAGATATGGTAGAGGAAGGATTGATCGATAAGGAGACCGCGATACTCCGCGTTGAGCCGGACCAGCTCGACCAGCTTCTACACCCGATGATCGATCCGAAAGCAACCGTTGATGTGCTCGCAAAGGGGCTGGCAGCATCACCGGGTGCGGCAGTCGGGAAAGTGGTCTTCTCATCCCACAGGGCAATGGAACTGACTGAAAAAGGTGAAAAGGTGATTCTGGTGCGGCTTGAGACGTCTCCGGACGATGTCGGCGGGATGGCTGCCTCGCAGGGGATATTGACAGCACGCGGCGGGATGACGAGTCATGCCGCAATCGTCGGGCGTGGCATGGGCAAGTGTTGTGTCGTCGGATGCAACGAGCTCGATGTCGATGGGGAAGCAAAACGGTTCATGGTTGGCGATACCGTGATCAACGAGGGGGATTA
This sequence comes from Methanobacteriota archaeon, assembly GCA_034659035.1. Lineage (GTDB taxonomy): Archaea > Halobacteriota > Methanosarcinia > Methanosarcinales > Methanogasteraceae > Methanogaster_A. The sequence continues at coordinate 2,502 of JAYEGI010000017.1, read as the reverse complement.
TATCACGCTTGACGGAACGAAAGGAGACGTCATCCTCGGCGTAACTGATCTAGTCGAGCCAGAGATGACCAGCGACTTCGGGACGTTGATGGACTGGGCTTCCCGCGCAAAGAGACTTGGGGTGCGCACGAATGCGGATACCCCACACGATAGCGAGGTTGCAAGGAACTTTGGTGCGGAAGGAATTGGGCTATGCCGGACAGAGCACATGTTCTTTGGCGAAAAGCGGCTGCCGATCGTGCAGCAGATGATCCTTGCATGCGATGAGGCGTCGAGAAGGATTGCGCTTGATAAACTGATGCCGATGCAGAAAGAGGATTTCAAAAGCATATTTGAGGTCATGAAGGATCTTCCGGTGACCATACGTCTGCTGGATCCACCTCTGCATGAGTTTCTCCCAAAGACCGAGGACGATGTAATAGAGACCGCGTCGCGCATGGATATGAATGTGGATGAGCTAAAGAACGCCATCCAGAACCTGCACGAGGTCAATCCGATGCTCGGGCACCGCGGGTGCAGACTCGGCATCACATACCCCGAGATATATGAGATGCAGGTGCAGGCGATCTTCGAAGCTGCTTGTGAACTGGAAGCGGAGCGGGATTACCACCTGGTCATCCCGGAGATCATGATCCCACTTGTCGGGCACATAAACGAACTTCGATTCACAAAAGAGCGGCTTGTAGAGACTGCCAACACGGTGATGGATCGGTACGGTACAGAGATCGAGTACATGGTCGGAACGATGATCGAGGTCCCAAGAGCCGCAGTCACCGCTGATGAGATCGCAACAGAGGCGGAGTTCTTCAGTTTCGGTACAAACGATCTGACACAGATGACATTCGGGTTTTCGAGGGACGATGTTGGAAAGTTCCTGCCGTTTTACGTGAAGGCGGGTATTCTTGCATCGGATCCGTTTGTGACGATCGACCAGACCGGCGTCGGCAAACTTGTCGAGATGGGCACCCAAAAGGGGCGCAGCACAAAGCCAGACTTAAAGATCGGGATCTGCGGGGAACACGGCGGCAATCCCGCATCGGTTGAGTTCTGCCACCGCATAGGACTTGATTATGTCAGTTGCTCGCCATTTCGGATACCGATAGCGATACTTGCAGCGGCACAGGCAGCGGTGAAGGAGATGGATGCCTGAAGTCAAAAAGGTCCTGCTTCTCTTAAAGAACATGGTCTATGAGAGTACAAGCCCACTTGAGACCCTGAGGTTTGCAAAATACTACCGGAAGAAAGGGCTTGGTGTCATAGTGATACTCTGGGGACCAATGGGTGTTGTGCTTGGGAAGGCAGGAAAGCACCGCGGTGCACCGGTGTATGATGCGAAGGTCGAGGAGTGCATCGAACTCGGTGTGGAATTTAAGTGCTGCCAGCTTGCTGCTGACATTATTGGCATGGAGGCGTCCGAACTGATGCCCGGAATCGAGATGATCGAGTCACATGTCGTTGCGGAGCTGTTTCTTGAGTACCAGAGCGAAGGAGGACTGATTATTAGTTTGTGAACGTTTTAGTGTTCTCCAGGGGAAAATATGGCACCTATGTATGTGGTCTATCTCTTGATTGCGTCCATCACACTGCCCTTTGGCGTGACCATATACAAGGGGGATGTCTGGCTTATTGCAGGATATGATCCAAACAAAGTCATTGACAAGGAAGGTCTTGGAAAATGGGTAGGGTCTAATTTTATTCTTATTGGAATATACTCAATTATGTTTGCGATATTGAGTTACTTCGTTCAAACACTCATGATTGGAATATAGGTGCTTGGATTCGTGATTATCATTGCCAAAACGATGATCGGGGAGAGAAAATATTATGAAAAGAAGTGATGCCACAGTCAACATGCAAGCTACCCAGCAGTATTTATTTACTGAAAAGGATGTAAACGTTATGGATGTATAAACTCATGGGATGGGGCCGAAATGAGTGAATTTCATATATCAGTCCCTACGGAGGTCCTGATAAACGACCTTGCAATAATTGCAAGTATGGTCATCATAGGGTTGGTTATCTGGTTTTATTCAGAAGAAACTAATAGAGTTGTGGGCGCAGGCGTTTTAGGGGTAGTTATTATTATATTTATATACATGTCTTTGATCGCACCTGCGCAGACAAAGGTTGTGCTTGATGACGATATATTAATAGTGAACATTCCTCCGTATGGTCATGAGATCGTCAAAAAAGAAGAGATTTGGAGGATATATATGGTAGATATAGAATATGATAAGAATTTACGACCGAAATCTAAAAAATTTGGTGAGGGCACGAGAAGTTACAAAAAAGGTTGGTATAAACTGGTAAATGGAAGAGATGCGATAATAATGACTACCGGAACAAAAGTAGTCTGTTTAGAACTTGACGATAAATATATAACCCACTTTTCGGTGATGCACTGACACATCACCAAAAGGTGTCACGGTGGTATGACGTACTCCATTCTCAGTAATCGTCCGTCATTCAGCTTTATGCACCTCTTCGATATGGCGTTGCATG
>JAYEGI010000016.1:0-6011 GCA_034659035.1 Methanobacteriota archaeon | reverse complement strand
AGCGGCTGAATCATGTGCTCATGCGGTTTGCATCTGAAAACAGGGTCGCGATCGAGTTCAATCTCGATTCAATAATCAAGATGCGCGGAAGGGCGCGGGTTTTGGCGCTCACGAATTTCAGGCACAACCTCAAGCTCGCACGCAAGTATGGTGCGCCGATGATCCTTGCGAGCAATGCGCAGTCGATCTACGACCTCCGGGCGCCCGCGGAGATGATCGCGCTTGGAACGATCTTTGGGATGACGGAAGATGAAGCGATCGCAGCACTCAGCACTGTTCCCGAGGAGATCCTAAGGCGGGGAAGCGAGAACTGGGTTATGGAAGGGATCTGGATCGTTACGGATGATTGACCCCTCCCTGCTACAGTCCGATGTATATCTGCCACCTATGAAAGTCCAAGTTCTCTCAATTTCTCTGATCCGGGCTTGCCATGCTCCCATCCGCGGAGTTCGTAGTATTCGGGAAGCATCGCGGAGAGGTGCGATACCTGACCGCTGGCAGGTCCATCAGGCATCGGATCGCTCGTGAGTCTCTCAGGCAGTGTGTCATCCTTCTCATCAAATCCGTACCGGTTGAGGATCAGCCGCTCGAGATTGGTTACCCGCTCGCCGATCATCAGCAGTTCCTGATCATTAAGATCCCATCCTGTGATGCACGAGAGCATTCCCGCGTAATCGGGCAGTCCAAGCGCGAACGTGTTGAAGAGGCAGACCACTGACGAGTTGACAACCGATGTGAAATCCTGAAACGTCTTGACCCACTGCGCTTTTCCTTCTGTCGTGTGCGGATCCAGCTTCTCAGGAAGCCCCAAAACCTCTGGCGATATTGTATAGCCGCTCACATGGCAACCGCCGCGGTTGGCTGTTGCATAGTTAAGACCGATGCCCTGTATGGCACGCGGATCATACGCAGGTATTTCAAGACCTTTCACAGTCATCGAGAGATCGGGTGCCCCGTATTTCTCTGCTAAAGCCCGAGATCCGCGAGCAAGGTCATCACCGATCCCTGCACGATATGCGGTCATCCATACCGCTTCCACCATCGCGCCTGCGTTTCCAAACTCCAGATTGAGGCCATGGAGTCTCGATTCAGGGATCTTTCCATTCTCCACGAGTTCCATTGCACATGCGATCGTCGCACCGGTTGAGATGGTGTCGAGCCCGAGTTCGTTGCAGAGGTGGTTGGCTTTCGTGATCGCATCGAGTTCTGTTACCCCGCAGTCCGACCCGAATGCGAATATCGTCTCGTATTCAGGTCCCTCTCCGCGGGTCACGCTGAACGCACCATCCGGGACCGATGTAGACCTGCCGCAACCGATCGGGCAGCCCCAGCACGCCTTCTTTCCGATTAGATACTTCTCAGCAAGCGTTTCGCCGCTCTGCTTATCAGCATCAGGGAAATATCCTGTCCGGAAGTTCCGCGAAGGATATGCACCCTGTTCGTTTAAGGCATTGACGAGCACTGCTGTTCCGTAAGTTTGAAGCCCTCCGCCAGTGCCGGTGACAGGGTTCTCATTTAGCTTCTGTAGAGCGCTCTTCACCTGTTCCTTCATCTCATCCGGTCTTGCAACCGTCGCCTTTCCGGTGCCGTATACCGCTATTGCCTTTAACTTCTTGCTGCCCATGACAGCACCCATGCCGGTCCTGCCCGCTGCCCGGTAGTTGTCATTGACGATGCACGAGATCGATGCCAGATTCTCGCCAGCCGGTCCGATGCATGCGACCGATGCATTATGTCCTGCCTCTGCCACAATCTCATCGGTCGTTTGGAACGTGGTCTGCCCCCATAATCCCGGGGCATCCACCAGTTCCGCCTCGCCATCGATTATCCGGAGGTACACCGGCGCATCTGATGCACCTCTCACAACAATCGCATCGTACCCAGCCGCCTTTAAGAGGGGACCCCATCTGCCGCCTGAGTTCGAACTTCCGATAGATCCTGTGAGCGGGGACTTCATCGCCATCACATGGTATCTGCCGCCGGTCGGAAAACTGGTGCCGGTCGCAGGTCCTGTCGCAAAGACGATGATGTTATCAGGACCGAGCGGATCTACATCGGGCTTTAGCTCGTCATAAATGATCGTAAGCCCGAGCCCCTTACCTCCAAGGAACTTGCGTGCGGTTTTTTCATCGATAGATCGGTCAGCAAGTCGGCTGGTGTTCAGATCTACCTCCAGAATCTTTTCCATATATCCGTTCATAGCTACACCTCCTAGCAGGTTTTCTGCAACTCATATCTGAGCTGCCGTATATGGATGTGTGGGAGGGGTGATATGATTATTGGTATCTCGTGGGTGCTAACTTGCGTGGTGTTCGGATCCGGGTATTTTTTGACTCGACCGGAAGAAATTATAGAGTCTCGATCTTCGGTCCGGACATCACCCCGACCTCCTCCCAGAGCGTCTCGACCGTGTGATCCCTCTGCACCTTTGCGATGATGGACGCTGCGGCAACGATCGGGTATGTCGCATCGGCTTTGTGCCGTGCAGTGATCTTTATCGCATGATCGCGGATGTGGGCTTGGGTGCAGTTGGCTATGCGCTGTGATCCGAATATGCCGCCTTTTTAGACGGACGGTACAATCAGGGGATCGTCCACGGAAGCAACCACAACCTATATTTGTGCAAGCACGATAGACTAAAACGTACGGTATCAAGGTGTAAATATGGTTAAAATTAAGGATAAGCGTTAAATGAGCAATAAAGAAAAAGATCTTGAAGATACGGACATCATTCTAAATCTGGATGAGATTATTGTACATGATCTTGATTCGTTTCATAGCTCCGGCTGTTCCGGAAGCGTCAGTTTTTACATCAATTGCCAGACCGAACATGGTTATTGTGAAGACCCGCGTTTCCTGGGAAAAATCAAAATCTTAGAAGCAAACAAGTGTAATGAAGAATGCGTTTACCTTTTAAAGATAAAATTTGAGAAAGAAGAGGATGATTGAGTTTAACATGAATGATAATGGTGCAGGAGAGCGGGTATGGATTATGACAGAGTAAAGCTCCTGATCCGGGAAGGCGAAGGGCTCACAGTAGAGTTCAAGGAGAAATATACTTCCAAGATCGATGAAGATATTGTAGCTTTTGCCAACTCCAAAGGCGGCGTCGTCTTGTTAGGGGTGGCTGATGACAACACGATTGTATGCGAACACCTGACCAATGAGCTAAAAGGCAGGATCAATAGTCTGGCAAGAAACTGCAAACCCGGTATTTCTATAAATGCGATGCAGATAGGGGATGTAGTGATGGTTGAGGTTCCACAGGGGGGCGAAAAACCGTATTCATGCAGTTCGGGGTATTTCAGGAGGCTAAATGGAAACACCCAGAAGATGAACCACGAAGAGATCCGGGCGATGTTCAGTGAAAACGAGATCGTTCCGTTCGAAGAAAAGACGGTTAAAGGGATTTCATACTCTGATATTTCCGGCGAGAAAATATCCACCTTTGCAAAAGAGGCGAAGATCGATATTGGATCGATTCCGATGAGCGATTTTCTAATAAGCTTGAATGTGGCAGATGAGGCGAAAATAAATAATGCAGGCATCCTTTTCTTTGCAGAGGATGTACACAAACACATTTCCCAAGCACAGATGACCCTCCTTGCATTTAAGGGTACAAAGAAGTTGCATATTTTTGATAGGCTTGATGTGCGTGATGACTTGCTGACACAGTTCAACGATGCGATCTTTTTCCTCAAAAAGCATCTTAATGTGAGAAGCGAGATCAAAGGAGTCAATCGTGAGGATATTTACGAGATTCCAATAGAGGCTCTGCGCGAGGCGGTTGTGAATGCGATAATGCACCGGGATTACAGTGTGAGGGGCACCAGTCTGATGGTTGAGATTTTTGATGACCGTATTGAGATAACTAACCCGGGAGGGCTCCCCAAAGGTCTTTCCAAGGACTCTTTTGGCAGGGTTTCTATCCGAAGAAATGAGCTTATATCTGACCTTTTTTACAGGTTGGATAAGGTTGAACGGGTAGGGATGGGCATACACAAGATGAATGAAACTATGGCTCTGGCAGGTTTGAAAGAACCTGTATTCGATACGGATGGCTTTTTCAGAGCGGTATTTTTCAGACCGAAGAGAGGGGATATTTTTCCAACTGCGCTTAAGGTCGGAGAAAAGGTCGGAGAAAAGGTCGGAGAAAAGGTCGGAGAAATAATAACTGCAAACCAGCAGAAGATCATCGATTCTATTCGGAAAGAGCCAACCGTTTCCGCAAAGGAATTATCCGGATTGGTGGGCATCTCCCAAAGAAAAATCGAAGACAACATCGCCAAACTAAAAGAAAAAGGTCTGCTCAGGCGCATCGGTCCGGCGAGGGGTGGGCACTGGGAGGTGGTCGGTAACTGAAGGGGCAGGCGCGGGTGGTGATGAAGGGGAGCGGGGCATGGGTTCTGGTGCGGAGTTCAAGGAAACGGAGCAGAAGAGAAAGGGTAAAGATACCAGTGGTCGGGATGTGATGTAGATGTCTCATATACTATTGTGGAAATTGTAATGGCTCTCTTAAACTCGTTTGGAAATTATTCCAATATAATAATTACGATTGTTAATATAATTTTAGTTATCTTCATTTTCTCCAATTAAGAGATTCAAGAAAGCCAATAATTACCACAAAAATAATTTCAGGAAATAAAGAAGTAACCGATCGATCAGACGTTTTAGAATCTGGTAAGCTGTATATTGCAATAAACAATGAATCAAAAAATATTGCAAAATCATTGGAAATAAAATATTGATTTAATTTTGATAATAGTTCAAGAGAAGTTGAAAAATCCTGTTTAAATCATCTAAACCCAGAAGAAGCAACAAAGATTCTATTAAGAACCAAATCAATAAGAGAACAACATCTTGCTCTTTTTAAGAAGTAACGGAAGGCAGCATCACCAAAATAATTCCGAAAAAGACCTTGAAAATTGTTTTGATCATAACAGTCGGTTACAACCCAATTTTTGCGGATCTATTCAAATATAAGATTGAAGATAATTATGTGATTGAATGGGGTTCTCTCGAGAGTTATCCCAATTTTGAAGATCACCCCATCTTCAATTGTTGGAATAAGCGAAATGATGATTTTTACATATATAAAACATGTAAAGCAGTTCAAGAAGTCAAAATAATTAAAAATACTGATAATAATACATCTTGGTGATTAGTTTTGGATCCAAAAACAAAATTCAAAGAGACTGAAATTTGGAATATTCCCGAGGATTGGAGTGTTTCAATCCTCAAACATATCTGCACTTTTCCATGGGTTTGATCACTCCAAATTCCTTACCAGAACGCCGAAGGCGCGGATGAATCTTATTCCGGCTGCAATGGAACACATACTCAAGCAGGACGACGGCAAGGAGCGCTGTTTGAGATATGTTACCGAATTATCAAAGGCGTTTGCTCTTGCCGTACCACATGAAGACGCTCTCAAGATTCGAGATGATCTCGGGTTCTTTCAGGCTGTGCGTGCGGGTCTTGCCAAGACTACTGCATCAACGGACAGACCACCGGAAGAACAGGACTTGTGCGATCCGGCAGATTATATCAAAAGCTATCGTCTCAGCTAAAGTTATAGACATCTTTGCTGCCGCAGGGCTCGAGAAGCCGGATATCTCGATACTTTCCGATGAATTTTTGGCAGAAGTCAAAGGAATACCATATAAGAATCTTGCGCTTGAACTCCTCAAAAAACTCCTCAATGATAAGATAAAGATACGATCAAGGACTAATCTTGTTCAGGGAAAGTCCTTTGCAGAAATGCTGGAAAAGACGATCAAAAGGTATCAGAATAAGAGTATAGAAACTGCCCAGGTAATTGAAGAACTGATAGAACTGGCAAAAGAGATGCGCGAAGCAAGGCGTAGGGGGGACGAACTGAATATGAGTGAGGAGGAGCTTGCTTTTTACGATGCTCTCGAGGTAAATGATAGCGCTGTTGCGGTTCTGGGCGATGAAACGCTGCGAACGATCGCACGAGAGCTTGTCGACACTATTCGAAACAATCTGAC
>JAYEGI010000015.1:0-6080 GCA_034659035.1 Methanobacteriota archaeon | reverse complement strand
CATATCTTCCTTATTGATCTCGGAGATACCAAACGGCAGCGTTCGCTCGACAAGGTATCTGCCCCAGGTGTAGTATGCAGCCACATATATGACCAGCACGACAGACATCGCAGCAACCAGAATCGCACCGCCATACAACATGTCTGCAAGAATCGTTGTGATCGGTATGGTCAGTATCGGGACAAAGACCCATGCCCATACCCACGAGTTCTTCCACATCCGAAACTCGAAAGTGATCTCTGCCCACCACAGGACAAATAGCATCGCCATCGCATACGGTATGATCGTCCCGTAAGCCCTCAGCAGGTAAATAAAGACTGCAAGCGATACATTGATCAGGAGCACCAGCCGCAGAAACCTGGATATCTCTTCCCTGACATCGACCACTCCTGCTCCTGTGCTGGCGCTGTGGACACGTTTCTGCAGTCGGTCGATGTTCGTGTTCATATACTTAAGCTGATCCGCCACATCGTTCATCGAGACCTGTGACTCCACTATGTCATTTAAAATCGGTTCGAGTCGTGCATATATCCCTTTTTCAAACCCGATATCGAGCAGTTGTTCGAAGAGAATGCTCTTCTTGATAAACCGTATACTCCCAAAGAGCGATCCGGCGCCGATCAAAAGGAGGATTGCATTGAAGATGAAGTCGTTGCTTTCAAATTCTCCGGTGAGATTGTACATCACCGGGAAGACCGAGATCGCTATCAGGTATACCGAGGCGCACAGCACGCAGAACACCCCGAACTTCTCGGATACCTCCAAACCTTGTTTTTTATCTATTTTTCTCACCTTTTCCCGCTAAAAAATCGTTTTGCTCCCTTAACCGTTCCCGAAACTCCGATCACGCGAACCGAGACACGCCTGTTCCTGATCTCATAGATCGTGGCAAGCACGGCACGGGTTCGCACAGTCTCCTTGTGCACGCATGAAACAATTCCTTCTGAGCCATCAAACGACAGCACCCGGATATCACACTCGCTGCTGCCAGCATCCCCAAACAGCGATTGCGAGGACCGGTCCAGTTCAAAGGTGAGATCACGTCTTGATAATGCGCCCCTGCCGGACGCATCGATGCCGCCGCCTGCAGGGTGGGGCATTAACGACTTCGCCGTCGACGCCTGGGACAGAGAATTTTCCACAGGCGTTATCGCGTTCGCATCATCAGGTAGCATCCTGAAAGCGAGGTACCGCTTTCTTCCGCGCAAAGAGGGGAGGAGTCTCATGTAACGTCACCGCGTGTGGATCGTGTAAGCAGTTTTCTCTTCTTCATCACCAGCAGGTAGATCGATATAATGATACAGAGTATACCGATCAGCATAAGGATGCACCCTGTCCAGAGCAGGGATGTCCCAGGTATGATTTTGATGCTTATCGGGACTATCGCTTCGGTTGATATGTGGGATCTCGTCCCGCTGAACTGCGCATACACATCACGCGCTATACCACGATTGATCATCGGATCGTGAACGTCTCCGAAGTGTTGGGTACTGGTAAATCCGGTCGCACCAGAGCAGTAGGGGTTACCATCCTTGTAGACATTTAAATGCGCAGTCTGTGTCCATGTACCATCAGGATTCTGGAGGACGTTAAACTCTGCAAGCTCCATGCTCCAGCCGTTTCCCATATCTTTCTTTGTGCAGAGTTCATCTACATTGTACACGACGCTTGAAGAGATATCGAATGAGGTGGTAACAATTGCACCTGCCATCACCAGTATGAAACCGATATGGATCAGGTTGATCCCCGTCGTCCGAAACCTCATGCGCCCGTGCATCCGCTTAAAATCCACTGAAAACTTGGACAAGATCGCAATAAACGCAAACAGAAACGCTGGCACAAACGCCCACACCGAGATCGATCCGAGTGCCTTTATAATTATTGAGGATGTCTGGTAAAATTCGCCCCCGCTACCCAGCAGTTTATGACCCGGCAACATCGCCAGCAAAAGCGAAAGTGCAAGTATAAAAAGCAGTATATACTTAAGGGACGTATCATGGATTCTGCCATACGCCATACACACGCCGGTCAGCGATACGAGCAGTATCGCCGGAATAAAGCACCAGACATTGAAAAACTCCGAAGGGATTATGATCTTCGTACTGAAAAGATGCTGCGAGACAAAACTGTATGTAAGTCCCCAGAAGCATACGAAAGCAATCGTAATCAGCAGGATATTCGTCCATAAAAAGGTATTACGCGTCGAAAAGACGGATTTTAGAGGGGTGTGTGTCACGCGGGTTCGCAGGAACTTACATATCCCGAGTCCGGTTGCAACAATGATGGCAACGATTATGCCAACGACCAGCAATCCGTATGTTGGAGTGCCGGGAAAGTCATGGAGTGAGTGGATAATCCCCTGTCTGGTAACCAGTGTCACGTAGATGGTGGCTATGAATAAGAATATCGTTGCTACTGGCGCAGCAGTCGTATATTCCTTCCCCTCGTGATACCTGGCAAGTATGTGCAGCACCGCGGTTGCGAGCAGCCACAATATAAGCGTCGCGGTCTGTACAGGGTCCCAGTTCCAGAAACCACCCCATCCGACGAGCTTGTATGCCCATACGCCGCCTGTCACCATGCATACCGAAAGAAACATCCATGAGATCCTGAGCCACTGTCTTGATATCTTATGCCATCCTTCCCTGCCTGTGATGAGATGAGCAGTTGCAGCGGACGCGGGAACGACCGTCGCAGCATAAGCTATGAATGTGACAAATGGGTGGATGACCATCCATATCGTGATGAAGACCGGATTTAATCCGTTGCCCTCTACAGGGATGGGGGTATGATCGGTCAGCTCAGTGATCTGCATGAACGGCTCGGACCTGATGCAGAGCAAGAGGATGAAGATCGATATGATCACTGCTATGAGTTCGGTCTTTCGGAGTAGCGGGTTCTTAAATCCGTAATCCTCTATGATGAACCATGCCGCAAGGACTGATGCCCATGCCCACAACAGATACGTCCCCTGCTGCCCTGCAAAGACCGCCGCTATCTTGTACGGAAGTTGCATCCAGCTTGCAGAGTACTGCCACACATAGAGAACACTGAAATTATCCTTGATGAAATAATAGATCATCAGCCCTATCGCACCGCTCTGGAAGAACAGTGCCAGCCGTGCAATGGTCAGGATGTGAGTGAGATTGATCCGGTATTTGCCGCATAATAGCAGTACAACTGCTGCAAGCAGCTCGCATATCAGTGCCGCGTATAGTAAGATCCCCCCACCGGTCATTTCATATTTCTACCCCTGATCCTGTACAACATTGCGATGATTAGCATTATTATTGCGATTGCACCTATAAAGAGTATCTCCCTCTTAAGGAAGATCGCTTCGAGCGCGCCTTTTGGTCTGGTCACGGTAAGCATCACCGGTCTTGGATCGCTCCATATCCCGCGTGAGTCAAGCGACTGGACAAAGATCGTGTGCTTGCCATGCGACCACCCGGTCGTATTGACGACCGCTGTAGCTTCGGTTGCCTGCCCGTAATACTCGGTGCGCGTGAACGTAAGCGGAATCCCTTCTCCTCTTTCACCTGGCATGTCAACGAAATACTCGATGTACCTCACTTTCATCTTCCATCCGGTCACGACCTTCGCGTCCAGCACAGCCGACTCTCCTGCATGAACCTGGTGGGGTGTGATCGAGATCTCTGAGACATGCGGAGTCACATCGAAGACCTCGAGCGTGTGGAAGGTGATCGGACCTCTGCCGCCGTGACAGACATGACAGTTCTCTTCGTATCCGTGCGAAGTGCCGCTCATATCGGTAGCATTAAACGGCGGTTTCCCGCCATAATATGTGTGACAGTCCTTGCAATCCTTTACTCGGACGCCTGCAACCCAGCCATCCCAGCCAGGGTCCTGCGGGCTTCCAAGCGGATATGGACTGTAATGAAATGGCGTGTCTGTGACGTTATGGCACTCGGCACACGTAAACGCCTCTGTCACATCGACCACCTTAACCTCGCCTGCGATCATGACGCCGCCGCGCACCGCTCCCGCGCCATAAGTCAAGGTCTGTGACTCTGTGAAGTTCGTGTCACGGGTATGGCATGTATAACATGATTCGTCCACATTGGTCCCGTCATCTCCGTAAGTATAAGTGAGATTGTGATACTGATCCGCTTTTTCGTTATGGCAGAGCGCACATGTATAGGTCTTGTTAACCGACTCAACGATCGCCTCGCCGTAATGCGCTGCCCCGTATTTAGGGTGGCATTTGAGACAATCAACCTCTTCTTCGAACTCGCCAAGTCTCATGTGTTTCGGATGGCAGTCTGTGCAATCCGCGCCCGCACCGCTCGGTGCAAGTCCAAAGTACCCGCTCGCGACGTCGCTTGGCTCGTGGAACCTGCTCACACCACTTGCGTTATGGCATGGCTCGATGCAGTTTACAGCCATACATTCCGCCTCCTTTCCGTGACTGAGCTTACTGATCTGAGTGCGGGACGGGTACGGGAATGTGCCCCCTTCTGCGTGGCAGTCGAAGCAGTAGCCCTTGAATACGGTCTCGTTACTCGCATTCAGGTGTCTGGTGAGATACGGACTATGGATCGTTCCGTTGTGGCATTTGTCGCAGACGAGCGTCTCATCGACCATTGTGGTATCAACGCTTCCTTCCGGAGCTCCCGGATAGTGTGTTCTGATCTGTCCCGGAGTCCCGTATTTCTCCACCGAGTCTGCGCTGGTATGGCAGGCTTTGCATGTCCGTTCAGGCGGTATCACCAGTTTGCGGTCATGGAACGTCTCGACAACACCGTGGCAGTCCTTACATGATCCGCGTTTGTCATGAGCAAAGACCTGCGAAGCATTCCCAAACGCCGCGCCGCCATCCACGTCCTGATGGCAGACCGAACAATTATCTGTCGCTGGAAGTACGTCTCTCGATGCGTAATGGGACGCCTCTGCCTCGTAAGACATATCAGGGATTCTCGTGTGCTCAGCCGTTCCGTTGAAATGGCAATCGACACACTCGACCCTGATATTTATGCCTGCGCCGCTCCTGCCTTTGTAGAAGTGCTCGTATATCGGCGGGGCATTGAAGAGGTTATATTCGTGGCATGTGACGCACGGTTTTGGATCCCAGTAATCAGGTGGGTGATCGTATGGCTCGACACCATCTGATGTTAAGTTGCTGTGACATGCCCAGCATGCTTTGTTAAGGAGGCTGGTCATGGTTGCGTTGTACGTGGCATTGCGGTTGAGGCCTGCATGTACCGACTTTCCGAATGCTACTATATCGATCTGGACGTCCGGCGGTGTAATCCCGCCGATCTGGTGACAGTCGAGGCAGTCTCCACCGAATGCGCCATGGAGGAGCGTCCTCACATGGAAGGTATCCGGTTCGCCGCCGATCATGAATTCCTCGTCTTTCGGCAGATCGGATAGGTTGTGTCCGCTAACGGTCTTGTCTGCGTCCGTGGCCCAGAGATCCGGAGACATGAACCACGCATCCTCGATCTGGACTAACTCTGTTCCGGTGCTGGCAATGGCACTGGTGCTACTATCGTTGGTGCCGGTATCTGCTGCCGGCGCAAGCGGCGCGATCGTGAATATCAACGCCAGGATGATTGCGAATATGAATATATTTTTAGGACGTGTCCCAGGCGTCCGGGGGGTAGCGCGCTTGGTAGCGTTTATAACAAATGACATGAATAGGTAGATCGCGTGGATGGCACGAGTAAATCCATCCCCTCGTATCGTTCGTGCCATTCGCGTAATCTTACTCATCGCCTGAACACCCCTGAAATCCGCATCTCAAAGACCGTTATGTCTGTTCTCATATGCCCTTCTTTATCAGTTATTGTGGTATTGTAACTGAAGATCCCGCCTTCAGGAACAACCTCGCGCTGGAGGACGCTGCCGTTCCTTGAGAGTTCCACCACTGCCTTCCTGCCCACGAGATCGATCTCTGTGATCTGTAGCAGATATCCATAGCCGAGATCCCATCTTGATCGTGCATACAGCGTCTTATGCTCGTGTTCGGTGAAGTTGATCGGGACCCGTCCGATGGTGATGTCATCCGAATCGTCGTGATCACCGTCTGCGCCTCCGTTTCTGAAAACGAAATAGCT
>JAYEGI010000014.1:0-6080 GCA_034659035.1 Methanobacteriota archaeon | reverse complement strand
CAGTACTTATGGGATCAACGACTCTATGAACTGGGTGTTTTATGTAGATGCCCGTCATGGCGGTGGCGGTACTTATCCCCCCGGTTGGGGTTTTGTGCCCATACAACCAAAGATCGTATTTGCATCCGACGAATCCAGCAACAATGACCTGTGGTCGATGGATATCGACGGCTCGAATAGAAGGCAACTGACATCTTCGGCAGCAGATGAATACACGCCAGTAGAAAGCCCGATCGGAGGGATTGCCTATGTAGCCCGATCCGGCAGCGGTGATGATTATGATCTGTGGGCTATGAATGCCGATGGAACCGGAAACACGCGGTTGACGAACTACCCATCAGATGAATCATCTCCGGTCTTCGTCCCATTGACGCACCAGTTGAAGGTCGCGTACGCTCTGGAAAGCAATGATTCAGACATATATACCACGAGTTTCGAGGAGACCGGAGACAATGTCAGGATATGGCGTCTTGGGAATGGGTGTGCGCTTGTGTGTACAACAGGAACCAGTGTGCATGGTACTGCCATTGCATGGTTGGATTTGAATATAAACGGCACAAGAGATAGTGTGGTTGTAAAGATCAACGAAAGTTTTTCGATACCCGATTCAAATAACCCAATTGTAACCGGCACACTGCACAACATAAGCCGGTTTGCAGACTCTGCCTTCGAAGTAAGCCTTGTAAACGTCACCCACTATTCTACAGACGGCGAAGTTCTCTTCAGCAACAGAACAAAGATACTGACAAACACACCGACCCATCTGGATCCGATGCGCGGCGATCTTGATGGTAATAGAAAGATCACACTGACCGATGCGGTAATCGCGCTTGATCTGGCTGTTACCGGAGAGTGGTGCGGCGATGCGGACATGAACGATGACAAACGCGTGACAGCACTCGATGCCCTCATGATCCTGCAAGCTGCTGCCCGAAACGTTGGCAAACCATAAGTATCATGTTGCCATCAAGAGACGCATAATGGAGTTTCAGATCCTCGATTCGGATTACATTCTCGACAATGGAAAGCCGGTTGTGAGACTCTTCGGACGCGACCTGGATGGGCGGAGCATCTGCTGTTTTGTCCCTGATTTTGAGCCGTATTTCTATGTCCGGCCCGCTTCTGCCAGGGACTCTCTTATGGAGATTCCTGAAATCAAGAGAATAAAAGCCGTTTCGAGATACGAGCCAGTCGGCTATCAGGAGCATACGGAAAAGATGCTGCAGGTGATTGTTGGCATGCCAAAGGATGTTCCGACGATCCGAGACGAGGTAAGGGAGTACGCAGACCAGGTGTACGAGACCGACATCATGTTTAAAAATCGGTTCATGATCGATGCCGGCATCTTTGGCATGGGGTGGGCGCGGACAGTGGACGAAGCCGGGTCGGCAGAGCCTGCATACCTCGGCAAAGTAGATAGCGAGGTAACAGTCGTATCTCAGGTTACGCCCGCCGAGATTACCATGAATGCACCGATGCGGTACCTCGCATTCGATATCGAGTGTCTCGTCGATGGGGGCATCCCAACTGCTGACCGCTCGCCGATCATCATGATCTCGCTTGCGTTTGAGCCGGCGCATCAGGGGGAACTGGAGACGCTTGTTCTCGTTGGGAAAGAGGCGGATTTGGATTGCGATGGCACTGAGCATTTTACAGATGAGGCGGACCTTCTGAACCGGTTTTTTGAGGTTGTACGTGACTACGATCCCGACGTGATTCTCGGGTACAACTCAAACGAGTTCGACTTTCCATACATAACGAAACGTGTCGAGGTACTTATGGCACAAGGGAAGCGGTTGTATGCTAATATCGGCAGGGACAACAGAGCGGTCTTCTGCCGGAAGATTGGGATTGTTACGCATGTATCAGTGACCGGCAGAATCGTTGCCGATGTCCTGCCGCTTGTTCGCAGGGAGTACAGCATCAAGCAGTATACGCTGAAGAACGTGGCAAGGACGCTGCTTGACATCGAGAAGTTCGATGTTTCGCTCCAGCAGATGGGTGAGTACTGGAACGATGATGGTGAAAAACTTGCCGAGTTCATCGAATACGCACGCCGCGATTCGGTTCTTGCGCTTCGCCTGCTCCTTAATCTGAAACTGCTCGACAAATACGTTGCGCTTTCGCAGGTGAGCGGTGCACTGATGCAGGATGTGCTGGACGGCGGGCAGAGTTCGATGGTCGAGAACCTGATGTTTCGGGAATTTAAGAAGAGGGACCGTGTGATCCCGCCAAGACCTGAACAAGATCTCACGAGCAAACGGCACAGCGATTCCGAGGAGTTGAAAGGCGGCGCAGTGCTCGAACCGGCGCGCGGGCTTCTAAAGGATGTCGTGGTTCTCGATTACAAATCACTGTATCCGACGATCATGATGGCGCACAATCTCTGTTACAGCACCGTCGTAACCGGAGAAGGGAGCACCGGATCATTCGGGTCCGAATCTGAATCCAAGTCCAAACCGGTTCAGGATTTAGATCTCATCCGGTCGCCATCCGGGGGCGAATTCGTCCCTGCTAAAGTCTACAAAGGTATCGTGCCTGGCATTCTCGAAAACCTGCTTGACCGGCGGACAGAGACGAAGAAGAAGATGCGATCCGCGGGCGAAGAAGAGCACAGAGTACTGGATGCTACCCAGAATGCGCTTAAGATTCTGTTAAACAGTTTTTATGGATATTCCGGGTATGCAAGAGCCCGTCTGTACAGTCTCGTCCTGGCAAACGCGGTGACCAGTTTCGGGCGCAAGAACATCACCGACACGAAGGAACTGATCGATGAGTCGATCGGAACGATACGCCTCCCTGACGGGAAGGAGTTTTCGCTATCAGTGGTATACGGGGACACGGACAGCGTCTTTGTCAAGATCGTGCCGGAGCACGAGGGCGGGAGATGGGGCGGGGGCGATGACGAGAACGAGAACGCCGAGGTATCGCTTGACGATGCGGAATCGATCGGAAAAACGGTTGCCGGAATGGTCTCTGATGAATTGCCAGATCCGATGGAACTTGAATTTGAATCGATCGTCCACAGGGCGATATTCATAGCAAAGAAGAGGTATGCACTATGGGCTTTCGAAAAAACCGATGACGGATGGAAGGATTCGATCAAGGTAAAAGGGATGGAGACCGTTAGGCGTGACTGGTGCGGTCTGACATCAAATACCCTAAACCGAGTCCTTGAACTGGTCTTGAAAGAAGGAAGAGTCGATGATGCGGTAGAATATGTTCGTGGAATCGTGGATCGGGTCAGGAATCTCGATGTGAGAAAGGATTGGGATCTTGTGGAGGATCTGATCCTTACCAGAAGGTATACCAAGAAAAAGGAGAGTTACAAGAGTAAGCAGCCGCATATCACGGTGGTGGAGAAGATACGCAGCCGCGGCGGGATTGTTCCGGCGATCGGTGACCGCGTGCCATTTGTGATCATCGCTGGAAAGGGGCTTTTTGTGGATAGTGCGGAGGATCCAGAGTATGTGAAAGAGCGTAACATCTCGCTTGATGTTGATTACTATATACAAAAGCAGATATTGCCTCCGGTCGAGCGGATACTCAGCGGGTTTGGTGTGGGGCACGAGACATTGAACTACGACTCACGACAGAAAGGGCTGCACGACTTCGGGATCGGCGTTGCAAGCGATGCCCGGGTGCGCAAGAAGAAACGGGCCAAGGCAACTACCGTGCAACAGGCTCTCTTTGATTTTTGAAAAGTCGCGAAAAAATTGAGGATGGTTTCTGTGCATTCATGGCGATTATATATTTTATTGTGCAATCTTATTGTGCAGGGAATCGATTCTACGGATTGGCAGTATGGAGTTTTGTAAGCAGTGCGAGATCGATCTTCTCTGATAACTAGTTTTCAAGGGATATTTCATCCTTTAAACTGATGTCTACACCCGGATTTGGCATAATGCATAGACCAGACGTTGAAAACGGCCTCCTCGATTTTCATGTACCCCCACCCCACTCGACTCTAACTTTAAGAACTTCTAACAGAAAATAGCGTCTATGAGTCTCATCAAGAAGATGTTCGGTCCAAAACCAAGGATCGCGAAGAGCGATCCGATAGACGTGGTACGCATCAAACCCGACCCGATGGCGATTTACAAGAAGGAGCTTGAGGATTATTACATCGCAGCATCAGTTGAGGTCGGGAATACCACAACCAAGTGTATACTTACAGCAACCAACATGAGCACCGGCATGGCGCAGCACGTAAACAAGACCGTGCGGATGACGCGGGACGTGCGCCCACCAAAAGCGGGAGAGGAGGTCTTCGGAAAGACGCTTACCGGAGTCCCGTTTACCCGTGAGTCGGTATCCGAACTGGTTTCCGAGACGATCATAGACTGCCTCAATAAGGCGAACCTCGATATCGATACGAACCTTCACTTTGTGGTGCGGTCAACAGGCGTTGTCGCGGGATTCGCATCGCCAGAGGAAGTTGGAAATTTCGTCCTTGCACTGGCTGATGGCTGCTTGAAAGCGGGAGTGTCGCCAAAGCACATGACTCCGGCGATGGGGATCGATACGGTCCCTGAGCAGTTCAAGAAACACAGCTTGATCGAGAAGGTTGCATTCCTTGGCGCGGTCGCAGGCGTGCTGCCGCCGACAGGGGCAACCGGAGTCGAGATCGTCGCAAACGAGATGGAGGGCGAGCTTGCAACAGCAGGCATCAAGGAAGGCGCAAAATGGGCGGACGTTGATTTTCGGAACCCGTGTCTCTCGCTTGATTTCGGAACGACGCTCGATGGCAGGATCACAAACAACGAGACTCCGTATGCAAAGACGATCGGGAACTTCTGTGGACTTGCCGGAGCAATACCGGACGCGATCGTGCAGGGAACCGGACTGGTGGATCCAGGGACCGGAACTGCTCTTGACATCTTCAAGGAGAAGACATCCGTAAGTGGCAAGAAGGCAAAGCAGGCAGAGAAGTACGCGGAAGAGGTACACGAACACATCGCAATCGAGGTCGTTCCCGTTGGGAGAGAGCGATACGGCAGCGTTCCTGTGAATGCAGAAGCTGCAAAGACGATCGGTGTTGTGCTGATCGGATGCGACGTCGGCAAGGACGGAAGCGACCGGCCCGCGCTTTTCCAGATCGGGAAGAGGATATATGAGAGCGATGGAATCAAGATGATCGCAGCTGTGATGGATCCGATCGCTGCGATCTCGGTAGAGCGGCTCGTGCAGACCGCGATCGATGCCGGGGTCGTAACGAAGGAGACTGCCATCGGAATCACAGGGAGAGCCGGCATCACAGGAAATAAGCCAGCACTGATACTTGAGCGGATTGTGAAGATGAACTTCTTCGATGATCCAGAGAGTCAGGTCGTCTTCGTGGACGATGGTCTTGCCAGAGGTGCTGCCGTGATGGCGCGGTGCATGAACTCGCTTGGCGTGCCAAAGAATCCTATCGGCGGAAACCGCGGCGGTGGCTGTGTGCTTGCAGGGAGGATGGCGCTACAGAATTCGGGATGATCCGGATGAGGGTGTGGCGGGGCGAAAGATGTTAGTATCATGCCGGTCAAAAAAAGGTGTGAATGTCTGGGAATGAGCTTGGCATAAAGACCCTGGAAACATGGCTCTGGGAGGCTGCCTGTAAGATCCGCGGGTTGATGCGCACAAGGGCACAACCATGCATTTCACTTTCACCGCGCTATATGAAAGGTATTATCACATTACTTTCGGAGATTTGGATTTTATCATCAACCTAAATGTCACAAAACGCGTCGCATATTAAACGTTACAAAGCGACCATTGAGATCGCGAATATCAATCGTATTTAATATACTTAACCCTTTATTAAGTTTACTCATTAAGTTTGGTTCTTTCGGATTCATCTCCAATTCAATCGTCTTCGAGTCATCTCTAATAAAAGCCTCGCCACCAAGCTGAAAAATTGATTCAAACAGAGTCTGTAATTCAAATCTTTCATGATCCATACATTTTGTCAACAAGAAAGCACCCTGCGGGTGCAAATCAATTGTAGCTCTGGCTAAGCATCGGGTGGTTCCAATCGGGTAATTTGCATCCGAAAACTTCGTTTTCCTTTGGTGGCCCCTTCTCATAGTACACGAATG
>JAYEGI010000013.1:0-6105 GCA_034659035.1 Methanobacteriota archaeon | reverse complement strand
TGCGCTATGATGCCAAAAGATCGGAAATTCTGGAGGAGTTTGTAGACTTGCTCGAAGACGGGTGCTCAGTCGAAGACTGGCTTTTCAAACTTGACTTTTCCAACGCCATAATGACGCCATAGGTTCAATGCATTAATGGCGGGCAAAGCCGGAGTGGGAGTGGTTGAACTTGATGGGATGTGGACATTCGTAAAAAACAAAAAAACGTGGACGAAGGGTAACAGATATAGATTTCAAAGGCGATGCATGGATTTATGCCAGAATCAAGCGAGATACAAAGTTTGTAGTGGGTTTCGCGGTAGGGAAAAGAAACAGAATATACCTGCGACCGTTTTTCTGATGCGCATAATGGACGGGATGGAACTACCCACCCAATCCAATCCAATCGAGTTCTATAGTGCTTGGGTTTGGCCAATATAGCAGGTTATAGAAGATATACAATTCTGCATGCTACATGTATGGCCAATTGTCAAAAATAAAGAGTGCTGGTACACTACCGTAATTTTGCGGCTCCTACCACGAGTTATTGTGCATGTACTTTTACTACTTTATTGTTCGGTGAGCACTCAGTGGTTTTGTGAGGTATGCATGGGTGGCTAAAATACCCCCTGCTCGAAGTTTATTCCTGAGATTCGCTCATCAGCGCGTACAGGGATAAGTGTTCCAATCAGGCATCCTCGAACCACGCGATCATCATTCTGACACCTTCCTCGAACCCGACCTTCGGTTCAAAGCCCAGATCCTTGATCCGCGTGATATCCGCGTACAGTGTGTTCACATCGCCGGCCCACGTCTTGCCGCCGTACCGTATCTCGGCTTCCGGCGATATGATCGAGACCATCAACTCGGCAAGATGCTTAATCGACGTCGGGCTTCCGCCGGCGGCGTTGTACACCCCCTCGCCGCGCTCTGCAACCAGCATGAAGGCATCCGCCATGTCAGAGACATAGCAGTAATCCCTGATCTGCTCGCCTGTGCCAAGAACCTCGAGCAGTTTCGGATTTGCTCGCAGCTTCTGTATAAAATCATACATTACGTATCTCGGCTGTCTTGTCCCGTAGGTGTTAAATATTCGTATCGCGGAAAACGCAAGTCCGTAAGTCTCCTTAAACGCAAACCCGTACCGTTCGCCTGCAAGCTTCGATGCACCGTACGGCGATATCGGATGGAGCGGATGCCCCTCATCGATGGGGGTGTAGACTGGTTCGCCATAGACCGCGGCCGTGGATGCGTACACCACCTTTGCGACATCCGAATTCAGTGATGCGGTAAGGACGTTAAACGTGCCAAGAGCGTTCGCGTCAAAGTCGTATCTCGGTTTCTCCACGGAGTTCGGCACAGATGCGTTCGCGCCGATGTGGAAGATAAGGTCGATCCCTGCATCGTCGATCGTCTTTTTGAGCAGATCAAAATCACTGAGATCTCCGTTTACGAACGTCGCATTCTCTGGCAGGTTCTTCTTCTTTCCCGTACTGAGATTGTCAAGCACGGTTACCGCGCATCCGCCTGCGAGCTTCTCCGCGAGATGGCTGCCGATGAAACCTGCACCGCCGGTCACCAGAACGTTTCTCCCTTCTATCATGATCCGACTTATGTTTGCACCACTGTTTTAACTTTTCCTGACTGGGCGGTGCCGATCTATCATGGATTGGTATGCCGCCGAAATTGTAACTACTCAGGTACCCAAAACCACTATCAATAGACTTCACTATGCAGGAACTATCCAGGACCTGGAGCATACTGCAACCAACAGGGAATTTAACCGCAGAGTACGCAGAGAGGCGCAGAGGGGGAAATAAACAGTTAAGTGCTTCTAGCGTTCCTCTGCGCCCTCCGCGGTTATTTTTCTTGCCAGAAAATACAGGATCGCAATCGGGAGACCAATCAACATACCTGAGTAGTTACCCGAAATTTTCAATCATCTCGTCGAGATAATCTTCACCACATCCCCATCCTCGAGTTCCCGCCCCATCCGCATTCGCTGCCGCGCATCGATCGCATGTAAGAACCCTCCCCCGATATCTGTATGAATCTGGTACGCAAGATCGTGCGCGGTGCTGCCCTTTCGCATCAGGAACGCATCCGGAAGGACGTTTTCTTTCTTGTCTGTGAACCGTGCCTCATCCTCGACAGGATAGACCACAATCTGATCGAGGAGGTCAAAGACTGCCGCATTGATACACTGCTGGATGCCTGTACCTCCCAGACTTGTGACCATTTCCCGAATCTTATCAAGCGCCCGGATCTGCGCATCGGATAAGTCGTTTGAGACGATCTTGAAGTCCGAATCTCCAGGAACGTACGAGATTGCGCCGCTCTTGTCAGCCATACGGAGCGCAAGTTCTGCTTCGGCAGATGTCGGGATCACGGTGTAGTCAAGATCGCAGAGCCGCTTTATGTTATCTTCCGGCGCGATGTCTGCCTTATTTGCTGCAATGATCATCGGCTTGCTCTCTATCCGGAGCAGGTCTGCAAAGTTCCGCAGATCCGAATCATCCCATAGATGCGGAGGTCTTGCACACACCTCGCCAAAATGGGAAAGCGCGGCTTTTGCCTGGTAGATGGAGACGCCCGCTCCTGCGAGTTGATCTGCAACCACAACTGCCGTCTTTAAGTTCTCTGCCTGTATCCTCTTTGAAAGCCGGTTCCAGTTCCGCTTCAGTATCGAGTATATCCACATAGTCAGTTCGTACTCAAGAAACCCGATATCGTCAAGCGGATCGTGTTCACCCAGGTCCACAGGGTTGCCCTCGATATCGGTTCCGCCTGATGCATCGACGACATGGATGATTGCCTGCGCCTGACGCAAGTTGTCAAGAAACGCATTGCCAAGACCTCTCCCTTTGTGTGCATCAGGCACAAGACCTGCAACATCGATCGCCTCGATCGGCACAAAACGGACGCCGTTGTGGCAGTTTGCGCAGACAACATCGAGGTCGGTGCACGGGCATTTCGTGCGCACATAAGCGACGCCGTGGTTGGCATCAATCGTTGTGAATGGATAATTCGCAATCTCGATATCCGCGAGTGTCGCAGATTTGAAGAAGGTCGACTTTCCCGAGTTTGGTTTTCCAGCGAGACCGATCGACATTGACA
This sequence comes from Methanobacteriota archaeon, assembly GCA_034659035.1. GTDB lineage: Archaea > Halobacteriota > Methanosarcinia > Methanosarcinales > Methanogasteraceae > Methanogaster_A. The sequence goes on along the minus strand of JAYEGI010000013.1, from coordinate 3,009 downwards.
TGATGGTATCTGTTATGGGTGCCTGATATATAACTTGCGGCGTGGCGAGGGACACTTTTTAAGTTCTTCCGGGCGGACTTTTGGGTTACGTCAAAGAAGATTAATCACAGATGGCCCGGAGGGTACGGAGAGTTGCTGTTTTGTGCCATCTGTACTCTCGGTTTTCCAAAAACCGATTTTAGAAGAATTAAAAGTCTCTGGCGAGACTATCAAGTTGCCATGGTGTTGCGAGGCGCCGGGTTGGCAGCCCTGACCGGTCAAAACGTTAAAATAATCTGGCGTGAATGGGAGAATGTGAGTCCCATGAATCAGTCAGCTAAAAAAATCTCTTGTGAAATCCTATCAATAGCGGAAGGTAAGACCTGGAACAACATCGTTGTGCAGCGGATGGTGTCTAAGAAGCGGCTCTTCTTTGGTAAGGCGAAAAAGGATTTGGATATCAATGTCGGAGACAAAGCGTACCTCGAGATCGATGTGATGCCGTCCGAACTTCCTGAAACTCCGCTGCGTGTGACGCTATATGATATGAACGGTGTGAAGATCGACTGGACGATCATACAACCGAGCCAGATCGATACTATCAGGTAGCCGCCAGTCCGCGGATGATGTCGCCCCGCGTCACGATGCCTACCAGTTTGTCCTTCTCGGTTACAGGCAGCCGGTTGATCCGGTGACTCGTGATCAGCGCGCTGGCAGCCTCGATCGAGTCGTCTGGCGAGATCGTGTGTACCTGCTTTGTCATGATCGTATGCACAGGTTTATCGCCCACATCTGTAAGTGCCTTCTTCGCCTCTTCCCATCCGATCAGTTCGCGCAGCGGGATCTCGATGATCTCGAGCGGGCTTGGTAGCCACAGACCCTGGCGGTGCTCTGGCAGTTCGAGCAACTTCAGCAGATCAGACTCGGTAACGATGCCGACCAGCCTGTCGCCATCCAGAACTGGCATGCCACTTATGTTATGCTCTTTTAGCAAGGATGAAGCCGTTCTGATGGTGTCGTCGATCTGGCAGGTGACGACCTCTTCGCGCATGACCTCTCTAATATTCATAGTGATCCAGTCGGATTCATCTGATGTATTTCTTTCGGTTCACGCGGGCTTCGGGACCACATTCATAGAGAGATCCGAATTGTAGGGGGCACTTCGTGCGATTCGCCCAAACATGCTCGGTACAAACACCAGAGCCTGGGTTGGCAGCCCCTAAAGCGAAAGGTTGTTATTAGTCGGCATGCAAAACCAGAAGCCATGAAACAAGCCAGATACCTGTTCGCAATCACCGCTGTGCTGCTGATACTTGCATCTGCCGGATGCATCACCGATCAGAGCACGGATGGAATTGCCCACATGCCGCCAGCAACATCAGTAGCATCGCCAGCATCGCATCCGAACGCGATAGAGATCGCGCCAGCCGAGATTCTTGGCATGAACCGGGTCGTGGTGTCAACCGGTACGGATGCGTTGCAGCGGGTAAAAGAGTCACACATTGGTAGCATCGAGAACATAGAGGATCTTGCGATCATACATTACCACGGAGAGAGTGGGAAGTTTCTGACGCTCTGGACAACGTTATACAAAAACGAGACACTTGCAAGCGATGAAACCGAAAAGATGGTCATAGGCATCCGCAAATTTGGCGGCGACTGGGCATCCACACTCGAAGAGATCACGATCGATGGGAATACTGTGTACCGGATTGCACCAGATGAGCTGCCCCAGTACTTCTGGGTGGATGGGGTATGGGTCTTTTATATCACACCACATAACCTGGCACAGGATGAGGTCACCCGGATCATCCGGGCGATCCCATGATTCAGGTGTGCCTCTGTCCAGCCCACCCTGAAATCCAGCGATTTCACTGGAGTTTTTCTTGATGCAGGTGTAAAATATAATGCATCCCGCATAAAATAATTGGCAGCGGAGACCGTCGGCTACTGGTGGTACGGCAGCTTCGGTAGCCATAGTACTACGTAACCCTCACGTCCACCACCACATGCACAACCCCTGGTGCATACTTCTTGATGGTGCGGCAGCCGATTATCTCTACGCTGCGCCTGCACCCGCATATACGCGCACACGCCTGCGCCGCATCCTTAATCCGCTGGATCGGACGCTGGTATGCAAGCGCTGTCGGCGTCGCCTCGTGATAATGCAGTATTCCGCCTGATCTCGCTGCAAGTAACCCTTTCACGAGCTGCTCATGCGATGAATCAAGATAGCCCATGATCACCCGGTCTGCGATATTCTCAGAAGCTTTTACCGCACAATCCCCCTGCACCGGAAAAATGAGATCCTCCACCCGGTTTATCCTGATGTTCTCTGTGAGATAGTGGTATGCGGTCGGGTTGAGTTCGATTGCGATAACCTTTTTCGGGCGTGAATGGACTGCAATCTGGATCGAGAAGTAGCCTATTCCGGAAAACATGTCCAGCACAACCTCGTCTTCGCAGATTTTTGCCATCCGCATCCGCTCTACAAGATTTCCCTGCGAAAACATGATCCTTGCAGCATCGAGTTTGAAGTAGCAGCCATTCTCCTTATGGATCGTCTCCGTTTCACCGGTTCCCGCGATCACCTCGCAGATCGGCTCACGGAAGCGTCCCGCAACACCTCTGTTCCGAAGCACTGTGCTACACCTCGGATACATCGCAAGAAGCGCATCCCCGATTGCGTTTGCGTGATTGCGAAGCGCATCCGGGATACTTACGAGGATTACGGCACCAAGAATCTGCCAGCCGCGCGGGAGGAGTTTCGCTTCTTTTGGGGGCAGATGCACCAGATCGCAGAGTTTCGTGGGGGTCATAAACGTATCTCAATTGGAGCCATGTTCTCACTCTTGCTTGATGAATTTTCTCTGAATGTACTTAAACGACTGGGTGGCGGAGTTGTGGGTTTTGCTGCGGAGGTATGAGGTATATTTGTCATGGGCATGCCCCAATTCATCTAAAACCCAGGACAGATCTCTGGGGTGTAAGTTAAAGTTTATGCCATCCATTATTCCATCGTTTATTGGT
>JAYEGI010000012.1:0-6153 GCA_034659035.1 Methanobacteriota archaeon | reverse complement strand
CCAGATAATGGAAGGTGTCAATTTATCTGGTGCTTTGGTTTTGACTCGTCTGTTTTCAGATATCCGAAACTTGGTGTGGTAGATATGAGAACTTGGGAATCAGTAACAACTTCAAAACGACGTCAACGACCCCCCACTAAAGTGGGGGGGCATCCATGGGCTTGAGGTCGTGCGTTGGTGTAAGCGTGGGGGGGTGGGATGGGCGCGGATATAGTCGTACGTGCCATAATCCGTGTTCGTTGGATTGTTACTTTAGTCACCATTACGCCATGTGGAGGTTAGACGTATTATACATAATATCTGGAAGACTTGGAATGATAAACCACTTTTAAATTGTTCCTATCATTGCCAGCCCTAATGAGGTACCGATAAGAACAGTAAAATTATCTAACCCTCGTGGACTTATTGCTTCAATTAGTGATATTAGTATACCAAGAAGTAAGGCTAATATAAGGTTATTTATTGCGAAGAATATGATTGCCGCACAAGAAAGTAGGACTGATAAAGACCCTTCTAATGAGCGCTCGGTTGGGTAGCCCGTTAGAGAATACACCTTATATTTATGTTTTCCAAATCTCACGCCTATGGGCTCTGCAACAGCGTCTCCAATTGCAACGCATAGCATACCTGTTTCTACGAAAGGGTGACCAAATGCCATCCAACTTACACCCAACCCCAGAATGGCACTAGCCATTGGTAGTATAACATAGAGTATTTCATTTGGAGAATCGGATTTTCTACTAATGCCGTCGAACCATAAAAAACCATTACTCGAAATACATGCAATTCCTACATAAATTATTCCAACAATTATAAACATTATTGTTGCATCGAATGGCGCATATCGCAAAAATACAGCAATTGAAACAAATCCTATAAAATGAAATATTTTTCGAGTGTAACCATCATGCATGCCCTTTCTATTCAAAAATCCTGTTATACTGAGCACGATGGAAGGTGCTATAAATGCATACATCAACAACATGACCGGATAAATATCTATATTAATATTATAAATAGAAAATCCAACATATATTTGTATTGCAGTCAACATGAAACCAAGTAGCGCCCCTGATATAACCTGAGACATAGTGTGTCTCTTCAAGTACACTCTACTCCACATCACGATTGGAATAATCAATCCAAAGATGGAGCCTATGGGTCCGAATGCAAATATCAAAGCGGTTGTTGGTCCGGCTACACCCATTGAATGAATACTTATTTTCCAAAAAATGTTTATGAAAAATACAACAAGTGTGTTAGAACAATAACAAAACATCAAAAGAGTTGTTAAAGGTGGTGCATTGAGTACATATAATATAATAGATCCAATAAAATATGTGACGATTACAATTATCAGTGGATAAATTCTATCCTCTTTTTCTGGCACATCTATATCTACTTTTTTGAATTTTATGCTCCACACCAATACGGCAACAATTGGTAAGATTGCAGCAAAAAGAACGCATATGAACGATATACGTAGAAACTCATCAAAATCTAACAAAAAATAATTAATAGCCACAAATGCAGGTATAGATAGCACTGGAGCATGAGATATAGTAGAAACTAATCGTGCAAATTTCATTTTGTGTTTTTCTGCTATTTCAAATTTGCAATACATATTTTTTAAGTTATATTTAATATACTAAAAATTTATTACAAACATCCTGAAAGCTCTGAACGCCCTGCTCGGTATTTCAAACTTTGAATTAAAGCGTTGAGCATAAACACACGACGATAACCATCTTCAATTCGGATTATATCAGAAATTTTTTGGGGATTAAAATTAAATTCTAATTTAATCCATTTACAAATTTTTACCAAATCTTCAACAGACATTTTTGTCGGCTTTAATATCGGATGTCTATAATCCCATTTTGAAATATCTTCTTCAATAATATGATCTTTCATACTTTGCCCAAATTGCGTCCAAGGGAATGGCGTCGTATAATAAAAATGCATCAAATCTGGATTCCACTCTTTCAACATACACCCAGTCTCCTTTAACGTTTCAGGCGTCTCTTCCGGCAATCCAACCAGTACTTGTACTATGCTTATAATATCATGCTCTCTTAATAAAGCAAGTGTCTGTTTATTCTGTTCGATAGTTGTTTCCTTATTAAAAAAATCCAATCTTTGTTGCAATGCAGATTCCAGCCCCAAATCGATAGAGATAATTCCTGCTTCTTTATATAAATTTAAATATTTTCTATCTCTAATAATATGATCGACTCGTGTGTTTAACATATGGTGAAATTCATTATGGTTTTCGACATTTACATCCTTTAAAGAATTTAATAACCCAATCCATTTGTTCTGGTTCTGTGCAGGATTTTCATCTGCCCAAAAGAAAAATGTAACGCCACATTTTCTATGCAAATATTCAACTTCTTTGGTAAGTGATTCAGCAGATCGGCAATGCCACTTTCCCCAGAAGATCCACTGACCGCAGAAAGAGCATCTGTGATCGCACCCTCTCGAGAATTGAATCACTGCAGTAATCTCATTATTCGTTGGCGCGCGGTAATCATTCCAGTTATTTACCAACTCCCACGCAGGTAAATATTCGTCTAAATTTACAATCTCATTGATAGTGTCATTAATTTTTACTGTATCACGCCCACTTTGTTCATCTCGCCATACAATATTTTTTAACAGCTGTTATATCCTGATCAGTGTCAAAAGTTTTTACCAATTCCAATGATGGTTTCTCCCCTTCTCCTCGTACAATAAAATCGATATGGGGATAGTGCTTCATCAGTTCCTCATACATAAAAGTGGGATGTACCCCACCGAACACTATTTTTATTTCACTATCTATTTCTTTGATGGCTTGTGATATCGCGAGGCTTCGAGGGAGGCTGGCCGTAGATGCCATACCTCCGATGAATACCATAGTCGGTTGTTTATTTACTATATATTCGCCTATTTCAGCATCATTGTTAAACTGGTTTTCTTTCTTACAGAGGTCTACCAGTCTTACATTCTCGTACCCCCCCCATAATCGCCCCTCCAACATACAATAAACCGAGCGGGGGTAATGTCCCGACAATGTTTTCTGGCCCTCCCGAATGGAAGTTCGGATTGATGAGTAATATTTCCATGCTATATCCACCTTATTTTATTATGTAGTAATACGATCCTGTATAAACTTTTCCATCTCACCAGTACTTCCCACCCCACAAAACCCTTCGACCACGCAACCATCCCGACCTCGGCACACACCATGCCAGTTTCCCGAAGTCACTAAACCCCTGACTTAAGTCCAAGGCCTGTACATCGCGGTTTCGCATCGTCTTCGTCGCTGTTTCGCAGATCGTATATTCCGCATTCGGTTTGGCTGCACCAGTGCTTCGTATGCGACTGATCAAGAGCAATGCCGTATGTCGCGCATGACGGAACTCTCCTTGTTCCATGCTGATAAACCAGAACTCACCTTATATAAACTCTCTCGTGAGCGGCAGGGTTGTGAATGCCACAAGTCGCGGCAACCCATTACAGGAGATCGAAGATTCCCACCCCGCCGAGCACGACGCTCGTAACGAGGATTCCGGCAAGCATGACGCCTCCGAGGATGGCGAGAAACGCGTGTTTGAACTGTATCCCGAATACGAATGCTGCCGCGCACCCGGTCCATGCGCCTGTGACCGGCAGGGGAATTGCCACGAAGAAGAGAAGCGCGATGGTTCCATATCTCTCAAATTGTCCGTTGTGCCGGTGGTACGTGCGCGTAAATAGCCAGTTGAAGAAGACATCCCAGAAGACCCACCGCCGCAGGTAATTTGATACCGATTCGAGAAAGAGCAGCAGCGGTACGACCGGTAGCATATTCCCGATCACTGCGAAGGTGTATGCAGTCCATGGATCCATGCCGTAGACTCCGATTGCTACAGGGATTGCTACCCTGAGTTCGCCAACCGGCAGCGCCGCCATGAGCATGGTTGCAACCACGGATGGTACCGATTCTAGGAGTCCGGCGATGGCATCGATCATATCTGGACTATTGGCGGGCAGATGTATTTACTTTTCGTCGGTCAGTTGGTAGCCCGGGCGTGCGTCAAGATTATTATATCCGAAAACCATTACATCACCAATGCGAATCGCATCAACCCTTGAACTGCCGGATAAGCCGGGGCAGCTTCTGGCAGCACTGACGCCACTCTCAGCTCTCGGCGGGAATATAATAAGCATCGTGCATCACCGCGACCAGAGGACCTCGAGAGGCAAGATTCCGGTACAGATCGTATTCGAGATCGGTGAAGCCGAGCGGCAGTTACTGCTCGATGAACTCGAGAAGAGCGGCATTGTTGTTGCCAGTATCGATGAGAATCCGCTGATCGAACGTGTGTCCGTGATACTGATCGGGCATATTATACATACCGACATCAAGGACACGATCGACTGCATCGACCGCACCGGGTTTGGAGAGGTTACTGACATGTCCATTGCGATGCCGAAGATCAAAGGAGAATCATCCGCGTACATGCTCATCGAGGCGGTAGGAAAGTCCGAACTTGCGAAAGCTGTCAATCTCTTAAAGGAGATTGCAGAACAGAAGGATCTGCTGGTGATCGAGCCTGTACGGAACTGAGGTAGCCGTCGCTCATGCTCAACATATCAGACCTCTCGTCCGAGTTCGAAGACCGGGGATCCGCAATCCTTGAATACGAGCGTGAGACCTCTGGCGAACTCGAAGAATATAAAAAATCGATACCGAATCTGGATCGTGCAGATACGTCCTTAAATAGCGCCCTTCCGCAGTACAGCGGCGCAAAGATCTTTGAGCCGGAAGCGACCATCAGACGTTTCCGCCCGGCTGCGGACTGGAACGGCAAGCATGATGCCATGGAATGGGTGGACTCTGTGCTTGCCGGTGTCGCGGTCGGATCTGCGGACGGCAGCCAGATATATCCGGATAAAAATTATGGTCTCCCGATCGCGGTCGTGCAGATCGGCAGCGTCCGGAACCGGCACATAGAAGAATCCGGGTACGCGCAACGTACAAGCGCGACCATGATCACGCCTGATGAGTTTGCGGACGCAGGGGAGTATGCATTCAGTAAGGCGTTTGTGGATGCCAGACGCTTTGCTCTAGAATGCGATGCCTTAATCGATCTGATGCATACCGGTACAGGCAAGGGCATGAATGCGGATACGGACATGGACGAAGACCGGATATACCTGCTGCTCGACGGAACGCTGGTGCCCACTCACATCAATGCGCTACGCGCGAACGTAAAAGAGATATATTCAGGCGCGATGAGACGATTGCTCGACGCATCGAACGAGACCGGAAATCCTGTGATCGGGTATGTGGATGTGAGCGTGCAGAGGGATGTCGTGACGATGATGCGCCATATCTATGGACTTCCCGAGACGAAAAGACTCTTCGATCCGGCCTTGTTTGCGGGAATGCTGAACTGGGGAGACCGGACAAAGGCGTTCGTCTGCAACCGGGACGACCGCCGCGGCGCAGACAGCCTGTCGGTGCTCGATATGTATGCAGAGCACAGGGACAGCATCGCATTCTTTTACATGCGGATGGGCGATCTTCCGAGCCGGATCGAGTTTCCGGTCTGGTGCGCGGACGATACTGCCGAGATCGACCGCATAGCAGACATCATCCGTGCGGAGACGATCATCCGCGGGAGTTATCCTGATATCCTGATGCTGGCGCACAGGAATGCGGTGATCACGACAGGGGAACATTCGCTCTTTTACAGGATGCTGAATCGGTTCTGCACCGAGCACGGGATTGCCGCGTACACCGGAGCAAAGCAGGCGCACAAGGAGCTGGATAAGACGATGTCCCGGGAAACGGGAGGCGCGGATATACACCGAAATCGGTAGGCATTATGCTCAAGTGTTACGTAACTACTCAGGTACCCAAAACCACTATTCAGGGGACTTCACTATGCAGGAACTCTCCAAGACATGGAGCATACTGCAACCAACAGGGAATTTAACCGTAGAGTACGCAGAGGGGCGCAGATGGAAAATAAACGGTTAAGTGCTCCGCGTTTCTGTCAAGTAGGGCACATAGCCACCTCTTTCCGGGGTAATAGCCCCGAGGCTGCTATGCACCCCCTCACAGAACCGGACTTGAAGATTTCCCTCATCCGGCTCTTCAGAAGCACATCCTCTACGGAA
>JAYEGI010000011.1:0-6164 GCA_034659035.1 Methanobacteriota archaeon | reverse complement strand
CAAATTTGCTAAACATTATTTGGAATTGTTCTTTGTATTTCTCTATGTTGCGCATAAATGTTTACGAAAGTATAGAGAACCGACCCCTTGTCCGCACGCGTTTATAGACCTAACGGGAATTGCTGACCCCACACCAATCCTGGCAACAGACTGTTGTGAGGCCGGGGACGGGATACTATGCTGCAACGAAGAGCGTTTGTTATGAGCCACGAAATTTCGACAATCCCGGACATCGACGTTCTTCGTGTAACGGAAACACTGCATTCACTACCACCGTTGGTCGGGTCATCCGGTCCTGGAATATGAGACTTTTTGATTTGTTCTGGTCGGTTGAAACATGACACCAACGGCAAATGCAAATATAATTAGATTGTTATAATCAGTGAAACCTGTATTGATCTGTGGCTAAAACAGTATCAACCATGAATTAACGAAGATGGACACATATTATCGGTGCAAACTACTTTTCAGATCGATAGTGCTCCATTATGGCAGTTGTGGTTGTGTAAGACCGTCCGACGTTCCCAGAAAATAATAAAAATACTCTGGAATATAGCAGAGAGTTCTGGGACATTGCAAGGCGATATGAGTCCTACTTGACACCTATTAAATCGGCGGAAAACACTCGGATTGTTAGACAGTGTCCTCGGGCAGTTACATTCGTTTCATGTATCGACAAGCACCTGCACCGCGTACCCATCATCCACCCGTTCGACCACCATATCATGGAAGGTGACCGCCTTCACACCAACCCCGAACATATGCCTCCCCAAGTCTATCGGCTCGCCAGAGACGTGCGCTTTGAGATGATATCCGTCCCCCACCTGCTCGATCCGCGCCACATCGAATCTCGCAAATACGATCTCTTCGACTTCGAAGAGGTACAGTAGTTCCGAAAGAAAGTCGTACAGCAGATTCTTGCAGTCATCAGCAGATAGATCGATCTCGATGGTTTGTATCGGTTCTATGGTTGCTGCGGTACCGGGATCGATCATCACGCCAAACATCGCACGGGCCGCGTACTCAAACGCCTCTTCGATCGTTCTTCCGTACACCCTGAACTTCACATCGGCAGGATGGTCGAGATACTCGATATTGGGTGTTCGCATCTCGTGTACACTCCTAAACATTCTTAAGCGCGGCTTTGATCAGTTCCCCTATATCGAGCGCCGATCCTGACTGGAGTGCCGCGTGAACCGCAGTCTCTGCCACGCTTCTTGTATATCCGAGCGAGACCATGCCAGCGATGGCAGCATTTGCAGTATCTGCCGGATACCCGATATCTTCGGATATATCTGTGATCTTGTCCTTGAGTTCGAGAACAAGCCGCTTTGCGGTCTTTGTCCCGATGCCTGAGATGCTGCTCAAGCGGTTGATGTCCTCATTGTACACAGCAGATTTGAATTCATCAAACGATATTCCGGACAGGATGTTTAAGGCGACGCCCGGTCCGATCCTCGATGCTCCAAGCAGCAACCTGAAGAACTCAAGTTCTCTTGCGCTTGAAAACCCGTACAGCATGAGTGCGTCCTCCCTTACGTGGAGGTGGGTGTGCAGTTGCACAGGACTTCCCGGTTCTGGCAGCGCGCTATAGGTGCATTCCGGGATGTGCAGCTCATACCCGATTCCACCGACATCGATGACTGCGCGGTTCTGCGATTTTCTATCGAGAATTCCTGTGATGTGTGCGATCATGATCTGTTATCCTTCTGACTCACATGCCAATTACCCCCTTTCAGGGTTATCGAATAAACCAGGTCATAATGCACTATGATCTTAGCCATCTGATTTTTTAAGTCGTTTCATGTTTCGTGTTATGTAATGAAGGTGCCGGCACAAGAGATAATGCATATCAACGAATCAGGTCGTACAGAGTTTTCGAAAGTACTTCCCGTACGCCGGGATATATCAATAATAACACCAGTATCAATATAACCAGGAACAGAAAGATTATCTTATATATCCCTGTAAGAACCAGACAGACGAACAGAACCGCTATCAGGACGCACGCGCTCAGATATAATTTCAGAATGTTTTTATCAGGCATCTTTCTCCATAGCCCACTCCGTGATAATATTTGCGCTTGTTCTTACGATAAGCACCGCTAAAATCACGGTAAGTAACATTCCGCCAATCAATATGCATGACACCACTATGTCATGAGCGGCGCCTAACTCGGGCGGGATGAACGGTTCCAGTATATTGGCAGTAAAATAGATTGCATTGTGTATACTATTGTTGATGACCTCTACTGAGTTCCGGATGGGTTCGCTGGTACTCTCGATCTTGCCCAGTTCCGTATATGCTACAAACGGCAGCACAGCAATAATTAATAATACCGTCTGCAGCAATAATTTATTTATCGGTTTCATAAAAACCATTAAAAAATAAAAATAAGCCGGAATGGCTTATTTCAATCATCGTCCTCCCTTTTAGCAACACCCTTCTCCAGTTTTTGTGCTACTTCGTTTGCTGTTGCTTCGATTTCGGCTGATATTGCCATTCCAGAGGAATACAGCGTGCATACTGCCCACAGGAATATCAATATAAGCAGAATTCCAGCGGCTCCTTCTGATATCACAGTAAGTAGCGAACCGATGAACAGGAATGTGATGACCACTGCAAATACATATACAATGCCCTTCACAGCCTTCTGGTAATGTGAAACCTCTTCATCACTCGCGCCTTCTCTGCCAACATTGACCGCTATCAAGCCACCGATCGCATCACACAGATCCTTAATCTCGTGGGAACTGCGCCATAACAGTACCAGTACCGCTATGATGGCAATCGCACTTATGACGGTCGCCGTTGACACTCCTGCGATATCGAACCCGTGTCCAAGCGGTATAAATACCAGTATTGCAAACAGATAAATTAAGATTGCAATACTCACATACACGACGAGTTTTGGAAAACTGTCGTATATCTCCCTTTTAGATTCTATTCTAACCTCTTCTTCAGTCATGAGACATACCTCGCGTCTTGATGAACGTGTCAGATACATGGCTTTGCATGGTAAGCCACATACAGCCCACCATACAACCGCATCGCCCATACCTATTGGTCATTATATCAGCCACAGTACTTAAAACTAACCGAGCTCTATGCGCCCGGTCGGTTGCTGCGCCCATCATATCCCGAACACTGCCATACTGGCGATCTTTTTTCAAGTATGGTGTCACCGATCTGGTGATTCCCTCCCAGGGATTCCCGTGATGTGTGCGATCATACTTCCATCATCCTTCAGACCCATGTACTAATTATCTCCACCATCCGGGTTATTGAATAAATCCATGGCCCTGACAATCTTATCCGGCATTCCAATGACAACAAGCAGATCTCCGGCACAGAAACGCAGGTCCCCGTCCGGATTGGAGAGCATCTGCGAGTTCCGGCGTACCGCAAGCACTGTGACGCCATACGTCTTCCGAAGCCCGAGCTGAGCCAATGTCTTTCCAACCGCGGGCGCTCGCTTAACAACCCGCAGCGTGACGATCTCGACATCGGGAAGATGACGTTTCAATCCCGGAAAAGATGCAGGCTCTTTCGAAAGGCTTCGAAGCATCTCGTAACCATCTGACCGCACAACAGCTATGAAGCTCTCGATCTCATCCCTGGGTATGAGGTATTTCATCAGAACCCTGGTGAATATCTCCACAGAGGTCTCAAACTCCTCTGGAATAACGTCGTCAGCCCCTAATCCATACAGAGGCTTCATTTCTTGAAGATAGCGCGTTCTCACAATGATATGGACCTTTGGGTTAAGTCCCCTGGCGATTGCGGTAATTCGGCGGGTTGCAGCGGGGTCGGAGATGGCTATCACCACAATTCTTGCGTCCTTGATGTCTGCATGATGAAATACCGCCTCATAAGTTGCATCGCCATAATAAATCGGTTCACCCTTTGCTCGTTCAGTCCTCACCATCTCCGGGTCCATTTCAAGGATCGTGTATGGGATACCCGATATCCCAGCGGCTCGAGCCACATTCCTGCCGTTTACCCCAAAGCCGATGATGATTAAGTGATCATGTTTGCGAACACGTTTCACCCCTTGCACCGGATGCCAGCCCGATCTTAACACTCCGGGAAGTGGCAACCGCAATGCGATCTTTGCAATGCGAGGCGCCAGTGCTATGGTAAACGGCGTCACAGCCATGGTCAGGACTGAGACGGTCAGGAAAAACTGGTACGCAGGTTCGGCAAGCAAACCATGTTCAACACCGGTCTTTGAAAGGATAAAAGAAAACTCACCGACCTGACCGAGTGCGAGTCCCACTAAAATCGCAGTGCGGAGTGGTAATCCGAGTAAAAAAGCTACAAAGCAAGCAATGACTGATTTTAATGCTATAATAGAGAGGGTAACAAGTAAAATGAGTCCTGGCTGCTGAAAAAGAAAATCGACATCTAAGAGCATCCCGATCGAGACGAAAAAGAAGCTCATAAATACATCGCGGAAGGGCAAGACATTGCCGAGTGCGTGATGGCTGTATTCAGATTGGGAGATTATCAAGCCTGCCAGAAATGCACCCAGTGCAAGGGAGAGTCCAATACTTGCGGTAATCCACACAACTGCGAGACAGATCATAAAGACGCTTAATAGGAACAGTTCCCGGCTCCGCGTCCTGGCGATCTGGTACAGCGCCCGCGGCACCATCCATTTAGCAGCAACTGCCACCAGTAAGATGATGCCGATTCCCTTTGCCACAAGAACGAGGAGGGATTCGCCTAAATTCCCTGTTGCTCCAGCAAGCAAGGGCGTAAGTAGCATCATAGGAACGATGATAACATCCTGGAAGAGCAGGATACCAAGAGTTGTTCGCCCGTGGGGACTGTCGATTTCAGCCCTTTCCTGGATGAGCTTGAGCACGATTGCCGTGCTGCTAAGCGCTATAAGAAATCCCATGAAGACCGATTCGCCAAATGCAAGGTCGGTTTGCATGGCTATTACAAAAACAACCACAATGGTAAGCAACACCTGAAGCGAGCCACCCAGCATGACCGATCTCTTGATCTGCGACATGCATTTGAGCGAGAACTCGAGGCCGATCGCAAATAGCAGGAATACGACGCCTATCTCAGCTAAAACTTCGACTTGATGGACGCCATGCACCAGCCCCAGTCCGTGAGGTCCTGCCAGTATCCCGGTTAAGAGAAATCCCACGATCGCTGGCACCCGGAGCAGATGAAATATGAAGAGTACAACGATGGATAGTCCGAATATTACGACGATGTCATTTAGTAACGGTATTTCCATATACTAACATGCTCCTGATTCTATATTGAATATACCCCGACAACAAGAAGATTAAAACCGAGAGGTAGATGGGATATCTAACTTCTGCATAGATCGAATTACCTGGGGCGTATCCTTACGAACATCTTTATATCGTTTGTTCAACCCCTCTCTTCCCGGCAATCACAAACAGCCCCGCCGCAAGAAACCCGATAGCGGCTCCATAAAGAAACTTCGCACCCGGAGCGTATACCCCGAGCATTCCCGCGATGATGCTTGCCGGAAGCGTCGCAATTCAGGTCATGGTATGAAAGACTCCAAGCGCAGTCCCGCGCAAGTTCCGGCACCACAAAGTCGGAGGCATAAGCGCGCTGCGTGCCATCGACAAGCGCCTTGAACCCTCCACAGAGCGCGAATGGGGTGGCGAATGCTGCCATCGATTGCAGCAGCGCAAAGAACGCGATGATGAAGACATGCTGATATATGGTTCCGAATTCCAGTTCGAAGAACCAGAAGCAGGAGAGCATGACAATAGCGAACAACGAACCTGTGATCGCGCCTCCTGAGTCCATGGCACGGTGAACCCCGAATGCCAAACCCCTCTTATTGTGATGCGTTGAATTTGCGATGATTGCATCCCTTGGCGCGGCGCGAAGCCCCTTTCCTGTGCGCTCTCATGTCTTTAGCAGAAGGATATGTTGCCATGTTGCTGCAAAAGCGTACAGCGTCTTCGCGATCGATGATGTTAAATACCCTGCAAAGACGATATCGGCCGGCTGAATAGATAATTAACCGTAACTGCTCAGGTACCTAAAACCACTATCGAGAGTCTTCACTATACAGGGACTACTTGGGAAATAGGGGATACTGTAACCAAACCGGGAATTTAACCGCAGAGTACGCAGAGAGACGCAGAGGGGAAATAAAC
>JAYEGI010000010.1:0-6178 GCA_034659035.1 Methanobacteriota archaeon | reverse complement strand
GTTGTTATGGAATTCTTAATGTTAAACATCTATTTCAGCGCATACATCTTGATTTAAATGGATACTCATTATTTACTTGACTAATCACGAAGATCGATTTCACGGGAATTACTAAAGAGCCAAAAACTTATAAGTACCGATGCTTACGTATAAGTATAGCCTTTCTGGCGCGTTATACCTTCAAAAAGCGAGGAATGAAAGAATGAAAACTCCAAAATACTTTACAAAGCTTGATCAAATGCATGGACTTAAAGAGGATGAGCGAGTTGCACTTAAAAAGGTCACCGAAAAGTTTGCTTTCCGTGCAAACGAGTATTATCTGTCATTGATAGACTGGAACGATCCCAAAGATCCGATAAGACGCATTATAATACCAAATGTGGGAGAACTTGATGAATGGGGTCAGTTGGATGCTTCCAATGAAAGTACATACACCATGGTTCACGGTCTGCAGCATAAATACGGATCCACCGCGGTTCTTCTCGTCACCGATATATGTGGTGGCTATTGCAGGTTCTGTTTCAGGAAACGGCTTTTTATAAATGGTTTTGATGAGGTTACCCGTGACGTGACCGAGGGGATCCGGTACATCAGTGAGCACGAGGAACTGACCAACGTCCTTGTCACTGGCGGAGATCCGCTGATGTTATCCACACGACGGCTGGAAGAACTGGTAAGACAACTTCAAGAGATCGAACACGTTCATATTATCCGTATCGGTACCAAGATGCTGGCGTTTAACCCGTACAGGATCCTTGATGACCCGGCACTTCCGGAGCTGATAGAGAGATACAGCACCTCTGAAAAGAAGATCTACATAATGACGCAGTTCAATCACCCAAGAGAACTCACAGATGTATCCATCGAGGCAATTCACACCCTCATCAGGGCTGGCGCCATCATTGCCAACCAGACTCCGTTGATACGCGGGGTCAACGACAATCCCGAAACCTTGTCTACGCTGTTTAAGAAACTGTCATTCATCGGCGCGAGCCCGTACTATGTCTTCCAGTGCCGTCCGACATCAGGCAATAGGATCTTTGCCATTCCGGTCGAGGAGACGTACCAGATCTTCCAGCGATCATTCAAGGACTGTTCCGGTCTTGCCAAACGTGCCAAACTGATCATGTCACATTCGACCGGAAAGATCGAGATCGGGGGGATGACGGACGAACACATCTTTTTCAGGTATCACCAATCGCCTGATCCTGAGCAGGTCGGGAGTTTTATGGTCTTCAAGCGCAACCCGGACGCATACTGGTTCGATGATTATCACGAGCTGGTTGCGGAGTATCGCATTCAGGATTCAGCACTGACTGCATCCAAACCATGATGGGGTGGATCAGGGAATTCCGAATGTACTAAAAATTGGGTGATGTTGGTTAGCAAATTCGTTAATATTCTTAATCTGTGCAATCAGCGTTAATCTGTGGCTGCTGTGAATTTTAGCCATTGTTTGCGGGCAGAGCGGGCAACTGTTCATAATCAATTTGAACAACATCAACTTCTACGTGGACATGTTCTGCGACTCCAAAAACCCAGTCTCTGTGCTCTTTATGGTTTTATTTCTTATAATATATTCTTAAGATTATCTCATAGATTGAACCACGGATGACGCGGAGGACCTTTAGATTGCGAATTTTGTGGTGAAATGGGCTGGCGTTTCCTTTTCAACTGAACCGGAAGGAATCAAAGAGTCCTACACAAAAGTCCCAAACCTTAATTACTACCGCACAGCAAACCATCAGAACGATGGCCATATCATGCGATCTTATCAGATTCAGGAAGAGGGGCTGGATCTACGTCGAAGGGTCCCGGACATGCCTCACCGACATCGAGCACGGGTTTTACGGGATCAGAAAGGCGGTTGAACAACTGATCGGTCCCGTAACGGGCACAGTCTACTACAATGCCGCAATCGAGGGTGGCATCGCCCATGTCAACGGGGCAGTGAAGTCTGGCGACATCACCCGGTCGGATATGGGTTTTAGGGGTTGCGTGGAGGCTTACACACAGCTTGGATTTGGGGATTTTACGGTCAGTGAGATCGATTATGAGTCTGCAAGGGCAACAGTCACGTGCAAGGATGCATTCGAGGGATGGGCATGGAAGCGGCATGGTAACGTCTCAAAGGCATGCTACTACTCATGCGGAATCCTTGCCGGATTTATGAGGGCACTTACGCAAAGAGAAGATGTCGGGTGCGTTGAGACCGAATGCATCGCGGAAGGCGCAGACGCTTGCGTATTCACGATTGCGCCAGAAGACGAACTGGTCAGAGAGGGGTTGATGGTGTGACTCTGGAATATGAGATCGGAGCCTGTGGGCTAGCATGTTATGCATGTCTGGCAATGGAGTCTGGCGTGTGTCCCGGGTGTGAGAGATCACAACCTCTGCTTGTAGAGCTGGCAGGGTTTGAATGCCCGATCTACGAATGTACCAGAAGACTGGGTGTTGCAAACTGCTTGCGATGCAACATACGATCCTGCGATCTCAGGAGAGGGTTATCAAAGGGATACTGCCCTGCATACACCTGTATTGTGGTCGCAGATGTTTGTGTATGATTGGTAAAAGCTTATGTATCCACCAGTTCAACCACGAACCAGATACAAGGAGGATTTGATGGATAATAAGATCGAGTATCTGCATCGCACATTCATGGGCCTGGGGGCCGCGATCGGAGAACTGTTCGGAAGATCGAGTCAGGAACAGACCAACCTCTTCGCATCATACATAGGCATCGAAATCGGCAAACTCCTCCTTAAAAAGGGTCTGGTTACCAAAAAAACTCCTGTAAAGGATTTGATCAGGATAATAGCAGATGAACTCGAGTTCGGAGGTGAGTATGAGATTGTCGAGGATGCTGGTATAGTTACGCTTGTGATCAAGGAATGTAATGTCTGCCCGAAGAAGGTCGGAGGGCTCGCATTCGAGACCACGGTCTGCCCGGTACCTGGAATCGTAAGGGGTGTTATTGATGTTGTGAGGGGTGTCAGAGGGAAAGGTTATGCGAAATTAAAGCCAGGGGATGAATGTATGATAACAGAGTGCGAGATGACAGAGGGGGTGACATCATGACCGAGGAGTGGCGTAAAGAGAAGGTAGATTATGTCGTTTACAATGCGATCTCTTATGCATTCGAGCGAGCAGTGAGGGAGACGCTTGGAGCAGGTGCGCCGATCCTGCAGACTACGATGGTACCACTCGTCGGCGTCGATCTGATCACTGCTACTGAAAAGGAGTTTGGAATTGAGTTTAAACCCGGAAAACCCATCCCTGAGTTCATGGAGGATCTTGCAAAGATGCTTGTCGGACTCGAGGTTGCGGATGAGATCCACTGTACTAATGATACTGATGGAAAGAAGGTTCGATGCAGTGTAAAAAACTGCATTAACACGCTCGCGCTCAAATACCTGCGCGAGAAAGGGATTACTTCGTGTGTTCTCTGCCCTCCTGGATTTTATGCAGCATCAGCAGCCAGAAAGGTCTTTGGCGAGGAATTCCAAATACGAATAACCAATGAAACATCAGAACTCGGTGACTGTATAGTGACCTTCGAGTTGATCGAGTGATGAATGATAATCGAGTAGGTGAGCAAAATGCCTGAAACTAAGAAGGATAAACTGGACACGGTCCTTGCCAGATTCGGGGAAGTCGGACAGATCAAGGCGGTCGGCATCGTCTCCAAGGAGGGATTACTGATCACGGCGCTCATGCCGCCTGAGATGAACGAGCGGATCGTTGCTGCGCTCTGCTCCACAATCATGGCGAGTGCAGAGACTGCAAGTACCCAGATGGGTACTGGCAGTGTGAGCGATATCCACGTAAAGACCGAGCAGGGCACGATACTGCTCCAGCCAGCCGGCGAGAAGGCGATTCTAATCGCACTGGCAGACTCCGGCGCGCAACTCGGGCTGATCATGATGGAGATCGAGACAAGGGCAAAACAGGTGCAGGCGATCATCGAAGAGGTCTAAACATGGCGGAAGAGACTGAGGACAGGCGCAAGACCTACATCCCGATGCTCGATAAGATGCTTGGCGGCGGAATGCCTGCCGGCACATCGATGCTGTTTACCGCGATGCCGGGCGTCGCATCCGAGGTCTTCGGATGTCAGATCATCGCGGAGCGCATGATAAACGATGGGGACATCAGTTTTATATATACAAACACGAGAACACCTGTCGAGATCGAGCATGTATTCCACAGGTATGGCTGGGATCTGCGGTCATATCTCGACTCGGGTCAGACTTTCTTTGTAGATTCTATCTCCCCAATGATGGGAATGCCAGCGATCGGCAAATACGAGATCGATGATTTTAAAGACAGTGAGAAGGTGGTTGCAGAAGCGATCGCTGACATCACCGGGGGAACTGCTGTTATTGAGGATGTTGCAACGCTTCTCGATTCCATCGGTGTTGACCAGACCTTCGATATGATCGAGCGGTTAAACGAGGTAGCACGATCAAACGATGTGAACATGATCTACCTCTTCACGAGATGGAACTACGAAAAAGTGATGCTTGGAAAGCTGTCCAAAATCGTTGACTGCGAGGTCAAACTCTTCAGCGTCGAAGAGAAGGTGGTCTACCGGCAAGTCTTTGCGGTCACGAAATCGAACTGGATCGAGGTGTCGAGGACTAAGATATTCTTCGAGGTTCTGGAGCCGGGCGGGGTCCGGGTCTTCATTCCGAAACTGCTGGTGACCGGACCGTATAATGCCGGAAAGACGACATTTACCCATGCAATCGCTCCGGATTCCGTTTCAGTGGAGCGGCAGACCTTTGAACTATTTCCAACGACTGTCGGGCTTGATATCGGGCATATCGACTATAAGGGATTCTCTGCCGACGTATTCGGAACTCCGGGCCAGGAGCGGTTCGACCTACTGCTTGAACCACTCGGGAGGGAGGCGATTGGCACCTTCATCGTGATCGACTCGACGAAGCCAGAGACGTTTGTGCGGGCGAAAGAGATGATCAGGATGTGCCGCACAGAGGCGATACCAAAGGTAATCATCGCCAACAAGCAAGACCTTCCGAATGCCTTGTCGCCTGATGAGATCAAGAAGAAGATGTCGCTCTGGGAGGAGATTCCAATCGCTCCGGTCTCGGCAGTAGATAGAAAGGGGCTTAATGAGGCTCTGGATACTCTTTTCAGCCTAATATATGAGATATGATTCCAAAAATAGCGTCCGGGATCGCCGGACTTGATGAACTTACCGGCGGACTGCCAGAGAATACCATGACTCTCATATATGGTCCGCCAAAGACAGGAAAGTCTATATCCTGCTACCAGTTCCTGCGTCAGGCGGCAGCAGATGGCGATCTATGCTCGTATTTGATGACTGACTATACCCAGTCCCAGCTCGAACAGCAGATGATGGCTTTTGACTGGTTCATCAGTGATTATATCCGGGATAAGAAGTTGTATGTGATCGATACGGCATCAGGTTCAGTCGGTGCTATGCAGAAGGAGACTAAGAACATGGTAGTATCGTCCCCGCAGAATCCGACCGACATCGCAAGCAAGGTCATCCGGCAGTTGCAGGATATCTATCAGCAGACGCAGCAGTTCAGATCAATCCTGGACTCATCGACCACGCTGTTTGCGTTTAACTCACCAATCCTCGTCATCAGGGTGCTTAAGTCCTATATCATGCGGATCAAGATGGCAGGCGGAACCGGCGTCATCACATACACAGAGGGTACAGCAGAGACTGAGATCGAGACGATGCTGAAAGCAAGCGTGGATAACATCATCCACCTCGATTCCGAGACGATCACCATCGAGGCGATGGCCGGACTCAGGCAGGAGTCGGCAGGTTATCGGATTACTGATGACGGGATCTCGGTTGGGTAGGTGGTGAAAACCGATGGGGTTGTCATATCGCCACAGTGTTACGGAAGATTCTATGAGCCCGGTTATTGTTGAGTTGTAGGTGAAATCAGTGTAATCCATGTGCATCTGTGGCTAAAAACTTTTATTAGCCGCAGATTAACCTGACATTCCGCAGGTCGCCATCCATTTTCCACAATTTCTACTGATAGTGGTTTTGAATATCCAAAAAATATTATTTTTATACTGTAGTGGCACAACATGTCCAATTTCAACATGTGCTGGCATCACATCTCACATTCCACGCGTCGTTCCTCAAAAATGTGGATTTTAATATTTT
>JAYEGI010000009.1:0-21951 GCA_034659035.1 Methanobacteriota archaeon | reverse complement strand
TCCGTGAGTCTATCGTACATCTCGTCATGATCATCGTATATATCCCAGAGTGCAGCAGCAATGTTGCCTTCGCATGAGTCGCCATCAGGGAAGTTCAATTTGCCGTTTCTGGTCTCGAGGTTGGCTGTATCGGTGCCAAAAGTAGAAATACCAACCCAATAAGTGGTGTCTGTAAAGTATTTATCATTAAAAACCGCAAGCGGCATAAAGTTCGCCCAGCCTTCAACCCATGCACACCCGGGTCCGGAGTTCTTATTCATGTAATGGGGGTAGCAATTGGTTGTTGGTGGGGTATAATCCCCAAAGATTTTGTACATCACACAGTGCCCGTATTCGTGGATGATTGTATCTGGGTCGTTTGCGCTGCCACCTGGGTCCCCTACTGTTGTATCTCTTCCATCAAGATGGATGCGAGGAGATCCAGAGTATCCAAGTACTGCGTGTGTTTTCTTGTAATCCGAACCTTGTCCTAAAAAGTCTGCGTCATGATCCCACTGCCAATAGACGCTCACACCATCCATGCCATAGCCAACCGTATCTGAGAGATATTCCCAACCATCGCAGAGGGTATCATAGACCCACCATGCTTTGTACTGCGTTTCATTGTCTGATGATGTGAACCATGACATGCAGAGTTCGTCGGACTCATCCTGATAAGGACCTTTCCATAATCCATGTATTTCATCGTTGGCGTCTCTTACACAACCAACACCGCTGTCTGTAACAAAATGCATAATGATGTCTATTTTTCCTCCGTCATCATCTGAATCAACATTCATTACAGGACCGAATTCAAAATATCCGGTTTCGTCTGTAAGTGCACTACCCAGGTAGTCATCATCACCGATACCGGGATCCTGTTCCCATATATGCACCGTAGCCCATTTCGCTGGTGCCCAGTTCAAATTCCTGTCCTTGTACTTGAGATTTCCCTTTACCACCAGTTGCGGCGTGAGATCCTCAAGTATGTATTTAGCCTTTCTGGGCGGGCCTGCAGTGGACCCGGTATATCTGATATGCAATTTGTTGTCATCGTAGTACGTACCATCCGACCAGAAATCAAGAGAATCTGACCCAAGATCAGCATAAGGAGATAACCTATAGATATGGAAATTGCCTATATGATGAGAATCTTGACCTCCAGCAGTCTATGAATCGTGTCTGATCTTATAGTTGCCGCATGTACTATCTTCGCCCATCTCAATTCCAATATTGCAGGTCTCAGCACAAACAACCGGTGCTATGATCAGGAATATCAGCAAACCAGGCAATATCTGTTTCATGATTGACCTCCGCTCATGATCAGTTTTGTATCTCCACCCTCGGTTTACATCTTAACCCATTTCCAACCGGTCCCGTCCCACCAGAGATCGTAATGTACTGCGTCACTGACGTTGCCCGGACGAGGAGTGAGATTATATCCGGATGGTTTGGAGGAGGTTCTGATCATATTCGCCCGCGTATCCGTATATTTCGAGTGACCTGCCATCGGGATAGGCTTTGGAAACGGCTCATCGCTGATGTATGCGGAATCTTCGGATACTGAAATGTAGACCCTGTTCTCCCAATCAAGACCAGTTATTGTCCAATTACCGGTCTTTACAGCCTTTATTGTGGCATTGAACTGGTACATCTCACCTTTTGAAAGATTTGTTGGGCACCATCTGGCACACCGCTCAAGATTGGGGTATGGTGTCTTGTCCTTGCCCCATGTCAAGAGCCTGTCACCCTCAACATCCACGAATTCAAACCCGTCTAAAAAACTAACATGGATCAAAAGAATCTCAATATCCCTATCCGGAATTATGGAAAATGTGATTCGAGCAGTCTGATTGAGCGCGGGAGCATTTGAGATAGACAGATTGCGATAACTGACATACTTCAAATTATTGATTTCAGGGCCTGCTGACACAGAAAGCGATGCCGCTTCCGACACGGGTGCTGGCTGAGCCGCATCCGACACCCCATCATCTGATATCACCTGAACACCTTCCGGCACCTTAAATATGAACTCACTATCCGGGATGCCGGTGTTAAACGTCATGTTATCAAGTTCAATCTTCACACCGATATTGTGTTTATCCTCCCCTTCATACATCTCCATCCTGCGTGGCATCCAGTCTTTGCAGTCGATCCATGCACGTACCCTGGAGATGGATTTATCACGGTCAGTTTCATGGGGTGTCACCAGTATCACATAAGCGCTCCGCCCATCTACATTCTCGATACCCTCGTAAGATATATCGGTCTCATTCATGATACCTTTGATTAGTCTGGTGTAATCAGTATCAGATGGCTCATTTTTTCGCAGTGTTCTCTTTGTTGCCTGATTATTTGCAGGGTAGTACGTCCACTCTGTGCTGCCATTCTTGACTATTACTTTGCCTGCAATCATGGCTGGCTCGATGAATTCATCGCGGCTTTTATCCGGCTTTTTGGTCATGATCTTTGCACGTACGGTTGTGTTGTTTCCGTCAACCGATATCGTCGTGACAACCGTTGCTGAAAAGTCCTTTATGTTCTCCTCCTGCACCTTCATCCTTGTAGCAATCTGTTCTGCAGTCATCTTTTCAGTGCATCCTGCAACCAACACGACTGCAAAGACCATCAGCAATGCCACTATCTGTTTTGTATGTTTCTTCATCTGTTCTCACCCTCCTGTGTTGTTTTTAGCCACAACTTAACTGGATCACCAGATGGCGATGTTTCTTTTGATACCTCTTGCACGTATCCCAACAACACCGCAGCAATCATCACCGCGGACGATACCAATACTACAGTTCTGTTATTTATAGTATCTATCATCTATTTTCCGTAACATTCAGTCATACGCACGTCAGTACACTCATAACTTAAACCTTTCTGTTTTCAGTTATATCAACACCCGCATCCGGATGCGTCGAGGAGGAAATTACAGGTGCTGGCGGGTCTGCTGCACCTACCCGAACCGTATACTCCTCACTCTCACCAGTATTCCGGGAAGCATCATTGATCTTAACGTTACTCTTGTTCTGCATTCGGAAATCTCGGTTGAACGGCACAGAACCAGCAGTTACCACCTGCTATGACACAGCACCATCGCTTCCTGCAGAGCTCGCAGAGCGTCATCCGCTTCAGAGAGTCATCCGCTTCAAGATGAGCTTCCGTCGATCAAGTATCCATAGCAGGCTGCCCCGACATCCGGGCATGATGTGGCATCCGCAACCTCGATCGTGCGGTCAGGTGTTCAGTCTGTTCACAACCCAGCCCCGCCCCCGCAGAATCGCAAGAGCGCCCGGGCGGAGTGCCGCTACCGTCGTCAATCGCTAATAATAGTGAGTGCAAACATCATCCGGCGTGCCAGTCCACATCCCCTGTATTCCGTACCTTCCGGCACGTTTTCGGAAAATGCCAGCGGGAGTTTACATCACCCCTTAAGAACCTTCTTGAAGTACTCCAGATATCTCTTTGCCATAACTTCCCTCGAAAAATGCTCTTCGACGCGTCTTCTGCACTCATAAGGATCAATCTCGCTTACCTTATCGGCAACGATGATCTCCTGCATCTCATCTAACGCATCGCAGAGAAAACCTGTTACACCATCTACGATCTGGTCGGTCAATCCACCGCTTCGAAGCGCGATCACAGGCGTTCCGCAACACATCGCCTCTGCGGCATGAAGACCGAATATCTCCATGAACGGGTACATCGGAAGTGAGATCACGGCTTTTGCATTCTGGAGAAACTCTACCTTCTCTTCGTATGACACGGTGCCATAATACCGGACCTGAACGCCGTTGCACCGGGATTTTACGTCTTCAACGTATTCCTGACTGAGGACAAAACGATCTTCGCCGCAGACATCCCCACAAGCACCCGAATCCTTCATCAATTGGACAAACTCAAGACTTCCTTTCTCGCGGCATACCCTGTTGGCAAACATGTATCGTTCCCCTTTCTCGGCTTTGAATGGATAGAACCTGGTATTTATGCCATGTGGGATGCATTTGCATGACCTCCTGAGGTAATTTGAGACGCTCATCGCCTGAGCACGGGACGCTGCTATGAAATGTGAGCTGTCGGATGTTAGCGCGGCTTCATTCCATTCACATGGTGCATGGAATATATGGAAGATGTTTGCATCGGGGTGTGCCATTTCATAATCGTATATCTGATCAAATTTGGTATTATCAACGATGATATCATAATCATCCAGATATTTTTCATAAATTTGATATGCGTCTGATTCCCTACCAACCCAATCGTGATGCATGTCTTCCGATTCTTCCAAAGTCTCTATAACCTTTAATTTCGGGAGGTTTTCGGGAAAGACCGAACCCTTGCAGCACGCGACAGCAACCTCCTCAACCTCATCGAATTTAGAGAGCGATGTTGCCAGATCACCTACAACAAGTTCAGTTCCACCATATTTCCTGAAATCGACCGCCTTTTCCGCAGACGAAATAATAAATATATTCACTTATCACCACTTATCCTAAATACTATGTTTTTAATCCCTCTCTTGTCCAGTATGTCCTCTTTCTCCAGTGGAAATCTCACCATGACTTTTGTATACCTCCCTTTGATGATCTCGGTCGTCACATCAACTTTAACACCGTTGATGGTTGCACTTGAGTGATCTGCAACCACCGGAACAACGGCACCAAAATCTACGCCGATGATGATACCTTCGTTTCTGATGCTCGCCACGACATCAGTGCCGTCCCATTTCAACTCAAAGTATAATAAACTTTCGCCGACCGCAAGTCTATCAACCGATATGCCCCAGTCACTGGTAAGGTAGGGGCAGATCGTGACGCTTTCCGGAGCGTGCGGCGTAACTCCGAGAAGTCCCCGAACGACTGTGTGCAGATAGATCGTTGCAGACCACGCCTGGATGAAACATCCGGCAGAGTCTTCTTCCCCGGATGACTCAGGTGCTATATCTCCTGACAGGACCTCCTTAAAGTATAACTTGGAGAACCGCTGCATCTCGGTCATCTGGTACGTTTTCAAAAAACCCTCTTTGAAATTTCCATGAGAAAACTCGGAATACGCAACCCAGCCAGTGACAAATGGCCAGACACCGCCTTTCTGGTAACTGTTCCCATCATACTCGGGATCGCTCCTTGCACGGGTCCTGACGCCCCATGATGTTGTAAACTCATCACTCTCCATCCATCTAAGGATGCTTTCCGCTTTATCAGGTTCGATGATATCGAAAAATACCGGAATGACAGCGTTCACAGTCATATCCTTCTTCAGCGTTCCGTCCGGCTGTATCGTGTCGTACAAAAACCCGTACGCTTCGTCCCAGTACCGCTCGACGATGAGTGACTTGAGTTCATCATATCGCCCCATACACACCTCTGCGAGATCGTCGTCGCCGAACTCACGTGCGAGCTCTGCCCCGCACTTGAATGCATGTCCAAATATCGCCTGAACATCGACCCCTGACTTTCCCCGGAAGTACGAGTCCATCCACTGTATATCGATAAGAAACCCCTCAGGCCCGTGCTCGATCAAACCATCGCCGTCGCGGTCTGCATTCATGCACCAGCCCAGTGCCCTTACCACGTTGTCGTAGAGATACCTGACAAAATTCTTGTCTCCCGACCATTTGTAATAATCATAAAGCGCTATCACAAAGAGGGGGGTCGCATCGACGCTATAGTAGTAGATCGATCCGTCCATTCTGACCTCATGTGGAATCTCTCCCTTGTGGAATGGAACCCTCACCGCATCCTCGCCATCAGCCTTTGCCTGAAACCGTGCAAGCAGCGCGAGCGCGGATTGTGATGCCTGAAAGTCCCCTATGCAGTTACTCCCAAATATAGTCCATGCGATATCTCTTCCAAAGTATATTGGAAAGTGTGGCAGCCCAGCCATGAACCCGAGACCGTATCCGTGCTGGTAGTGCTTCAGAAGCAGCATCCCGATACTCGAACGAACAAAAGCATCATCGACGTCCTTAATTCCCGATTCAAAGCGCAATGCCGTCTGTAGATAGTCAGTATACGCGTCTACCGTAACGCCCAACAGATTCCTAGTTGAACCGATCATCCCCTCATACTCTTCGATCAACCTGTGGTATGTCGCATCGCCACCAGCCAGCACAAACCTGATCTTAACCGTGTCGCCTGCATCGATCTTGATCTTGTAGCTCATGACAGAACTGCCAACACAGTGAACCCTGGGACCTGGAAACTCGCCATGGTTCTTGTATTCATTGATATCATCGACACCGCAGCACACATACGCAGGTTCACGATTCGAGCCAAAGAGCAGCATCCAGTTCGGTCGCTTATGGTGGCGTACAAGCATCATCCTCCTGCGCGCATCATAAGTTCCGAGATATTTCTTCTCCTTCCACACATCCCCGGTCTGTTTCAGTTCCCATTCGAGATTTGCGACCGGGTTTGCTATAAAATCAAATTCTACTTTCGCAGCTCCCCTGTTCTTGATTTCAAACATCCAGCATACGCCTCTTTTGAATTTCGGGACGAACAGACGCTGATTGATAGAAAGTTCTCCGACCTCAAACGTTCTCTCGACATCACCACCGAATGCAAACTCCTTGCAGAAGTCAGGCAGCCAGTCTATCGGCATCTTGTCATCCATGGATATGCCAAAGTTCACAGCATCTGCGATCTTAAGCGGTAAGTTCCAGATGCCGTTCCATCTACCTTTGAATCTCCCGTTTTTATGACCGATGACATAAACCCTCAGACCAGTCGTGAGAACATCCGATTCAAATGATTCCCTGTCACGCCATTTCATCGTTTCCATCATTGAACACTCCCGATTCATAACTACGTGTAAAAGTAGTAATGCTTCTATATTATCTCTTTGTGAAGTTTGGCGTTGCAGGACACAGGTGTCGCCAGTCAGGTTTAACAATTCCGAAGACCTATATCAGAGACCATGCGAACCATCAGCTGGGACTGCGGCACAATAACCACAATAGACCAGACCCTTCTTCCAGTGGAGCGCAGGGTGATCAAATGCAAAACCGTCCGGATACTTTGCGAGGCGATCGTTTCGCTCCGCATCCGGGGTGCGCCCGCGCTTGGTGCTGCCGGTGGCTACGGGGTCGCACTTGCAGCGTATACCGGTACTGCAAGCACGCTTCGAGAGTTCATGCATGATCTCGAGATAGAATCGGACCGGATCAAGAGGACGAGACCAACTGCGATCAATCTTACATGGGGTGTCGATCGCGTGATTGCCGCTGTCAAAAGAGCAGATAACATCGATGAAGCGAGGAGAATCGCACTCTCCGAGGCAACCACAATTGCTGACGAGGACGTGGAGCGAAACACGCGGATCAGCAGACATGGCGCAGCACTCCTGGATAATGGCGATACCGTGCTGACGCACTGCAATGCAGGCAGACTCGCATGCGTGGATGTCGGGACCGCGCTTGGTGTGATCCGGGCGGCGGTGGGCGAGGGGAAGGAGATATCTGTCGTCTCGTGTGAGACCCGCCCGCTCAATCAGGGGAGCAGGCTCACGGTCTGGGAACTGATGCAGGATAGCATACCGGTCACCCTGATCCCGGATTCTGCTGCAGGCATGATGATGCGGAAAGGATTGATCGACAAGGTGATCGTTGGCGCGGATCGGATCACGAGGGATGCGGTCTTTAATAAGGTCGGAACGTATACCCATTCGGTGCTTGCAAAAGAGCACGAGATACCGTTTTATGTTGCAGCACCGATCTCCACGTTCGATCCTACCGGGCTTGAGCGCGACGTCACGATCGAAGAGCGGGATCCCGATGAACTGCGGCGCATCCATGATGTGATGCTTGCGCCAGCAGATGCATTGGTGTATAATCCCGCGTTCGATGCAACGCCTGTGGAGAACGTTACTGCTGTTATCACTGAAGACGGGGTGGTGTATCCCGAATCCGAATCGTGGAATGGCCTCTTTTCTTAGATTCCTTCTCTGTATATCAGGCCGATTGCCCTGTATTGGAAGATAAGTGCATACGGGGCTATCAACAGAAGATACACTATAAATCCTAAAATCGGAATAAGTGTGATGAGCATCCCAACAACCGAAAACAGCATTGCTATAACGAAAAGAACAATATACCAGATAATGTATCTGCCCCATCCGATCGATCCGATTATTCGTAGAATCTCACCGAATCTGAATGCTGCTCCAAGTTCGCCTGTATGCGCCATATTTGCAATTCCCATGTTCGCAATAACCGATATGACTATCGCCAGAAGAACCCCGAGTAAGAATAACCCGGACCCTGTTAAAATGGCAATAACGGCTGCGCCGTCACCCATCGTATCATAAGAAGGGATCGAAGCGATAGCTGACATCATACCCATCCCCATCAGTATCCCGGGTATCAAGAAATATCCTATCATCGCAACTATATACTTCAACCCGTCTACAATCA
The DNA here is from genome assembly GCA_034659035.1 of Methanobacteriota archaeon. Classification (GTDB taxonomy): domain Archaea; phylum Halobacteriota; class Methanosarcinia; order Methanosarcinales; family Methanogasteraceae; genus Methanogaster_A. The sequence goes on along the minus strand of JAYEGI010000009.1, from coordinate 13,553 downwards.
TTGTACCCAACTCATCGAATGCTGGCGGTTCAGTCTCTCCCTCTACCGATTTCCCAATCACTCTCAATGCATATCCAAGCACTATGAAGAACGGTATGATCAGGATCGAAAATAGAAATGATATGCCAAGCACAACAACTCGTTTCAGGTTCTTCGAAGGGTATCCCAACGAATCACTAAATATATCTCCGATATCCATGTTTCCACCTCTGGTTTTGTTTTCCTCGCAATCTTACAAGGTTAAGTACATGTTGGTTTCATAGTATATATGTTTATCTATCCCCACACCTCCTGCTGTATTTCTGGCTTTGTGGTTACTACGACCCTCCTTCCAACCGAACCGGACGCGAAGTTTCTCTTATTCGGCGATCACCATAACATATAAATAGCAACCACTCGATGATCCTGATATGATCGCATCTTCCACTAAAAAAGCTGCCGTTGTGTTATTTTTGGTGGCGGTTGTGGCGGTTGCACTGGTGATGTTCATCAATTCCAGCAAAGATGAAGCGCAACAGCAACCCAATCCGCCATATTTCCACTTTTACGGGAATATTAGCATCGAGGGAGCGCCTGCGCCTGCGCAGACCCATCTCCTTGTAAAGATCGGGGACACCATCTGTGGTGGTACGGACACCACCGCACCTGGGTGGTATGATCTCAATGTATTCGCGCATCCTGATACAGAGGACTACGTCTCATTCTGGATACAAACACCATCGATGGAATGCGCAGTACCGGTAGATCAGAAACGGACACTTCCGATGAGCCGGGCATGTTTACTTGACCTCACAGTCGCAACCGATGATTCCGATCACACAGTTGTGCAGACGAAGATGTCCGCGGACATGCAGGCAGCATCACCAGCGGCAACCCCCAATGCCAGTATATCAGTCAATAACACAACAGATCCTGCGCAGGGGTACGATCCGATGTTACGGGACGTGGTGATCACTGAAATCATGTGGGATGAGAAGGAGTACATCGAGCTATATAGCACGCTCGATCGTACCATCTGCATCGGAAACTGGACGATTACGAGGGGAGTTGGGGCGGTCAATGACACCATCGATATCACAATCGAACCGGGTGCGATCATAGCATCGCATGGCTATTACCTGATCGCGGAAAACGATGCCACAACATGTGAACCGGATCAGATCTCAAACATGGTACTCAAAAAAAGTGGAGAGGTTCTACAACTCTTTGGTGGCGTTCCAACGATCTCGGAGAGGGTCGATATCGTGAACCGGGATGGGGACTGGTTTGCCGGAAAGGATGATGCTGTCGGACAGTCGATGGAGCGAATCTCACCGATGGATGGCACAAATCCGGATAACTGGCACACATCACAAGGATATGAGTGCGGGCGCATTGGAACGCCAGGGGTTGCGAATTCCATTCCGGACAAGACTCCTCCGAATATAACACTTGTCAACGATTTTATCGGCGTGAACGATGATATCATGTTCTCTTTCAATGAACCGATCGACATCCCGACATTCTTCATATCGGTGGTAGGCCCTTATCACGGGGTGATACTGAGGTACACCATCACCTGTGGCGGATCCGGGCTGGGTGCTTCATTCGATCCGGACAATCCGCTTCAGGTCGGAGCGTACAACGTCCGTGTGAAATGCAGGGACCCGTCCGATAACCTTGCAGAGCAGGATTTCGTGCTGACGGTCGTTGGTTCTGGCGAACCCAAGCCCTCACCCACGTCTGCCACTACGTCCACTCCCACACCTACCACTACGCCCACCCCCACTCCTACCCCCGCCCCCACATATACTCCGAAGATCGTGATCAACGAACTGATGCCAAACCCCATAGGGACGGATCATGGAAACGAGACTACGGAACTGTACAACTGCGGCGATGAGCTGGTCGATATCGGCGGCTGGGTTCTCAAAAATGAGGATGGTGCTACCTACCAGATTCCGGCGAACACGAACATCAAGCCGGACGGATATTACCTGACAACGAAGGTACAACTTGACAACGGCGACGGGCAGGTGCTTCTGTACCACAATGGCGAGGAGGTCGACAGCAGTATCAAATACACGCACTCGACAGAAGGGATCTCGTGGCAGCGACGAATCGACGGAGGCGATACCGACAGCGATGGTGACTGGATCGAGCGCGATTCCACTTTTGGGGTGTCCGGGTGACGCACCATGAGTGGCATGAACCTTATAGCTTGGCGCTGCGTACAGTTGACTTAAACATATATGTTCACCATCGCCCCCATCAAGCAGCATCCGAAAGTCTCTGATCTTGAGTCTTTTTATTATTTTCTGGGAACGTCGGATTGTCTTGCGCAACTACAATTTCCAGAATGGATCACTATCGATCTTAAAAGTCGTTTACACCGATAATCTGTGTCCATCTGCGTTAATCTGTGGCTGATACTGTTTTAGCCACAGACTGCGACAGCAAAGGCGTTGCCATTAACACAGATTACACCGATTACACCCATTTAATCATATCTGTATTTTCCGGGTTGGCGTCATGTCTTCAACCGACCAGAACAAATTAAAAAGTCTCCTGATCTCTGTCGATTACATTTATACGTCTTGACCCGCATATATTCAATAGGTGGTAACCATGAGATATGAGATCACAGGGGATAACCTGCAGATTGTCACGTTGCATCTGGATGGAAACGAGATCGTGTACGCCGAAGCTGGAGCGATGAACCACATGAGCCCTGACATGCAGATGGAGGCAAAGATGAAAGGCGGGCTCTTTAGCGGGATCAAGCGGAAACTCAGTGGAGAATCTCTCTTTCTCACCGAATTCACGCCTGCCGGCAGTAGCGGATATGTGGCATTCGCAGGAAATGTGCCAGGGAGAATCAGACCGATCGAACTGCACGGAACCGAGTTTCTTGCGCAGAAGGATGCGTTCCTATGTGCAGAAAGTGGCGTCCATCTCGATATTGCGTTTACGAAGAAGCTCGGAGCAGGATTCTTTGGAGGTGAGGGATTCATTCTTGAGGAATTCAGTGGAGATGGCACCGTCTTCATACACGCGTGTGGAGACTTCGTCGAGATGGATCTGGCAGATGGTGAGTCTGTGAAGGTCGATACAGGTTCGGTCGTTGGATTCGATGCCACGGTCAGGTACGACATCACGCGTGCTGGTGGGATCAAGACATCACTCTTCGGAGGCGAGGGGATATTCTTAACAACGCTGACCGGTCCGGGTCACGTCATCCTGCAATCGATGACAATAGCGAATCTTGCATCCGCACTGCGGGCATTCCTGCCAGCAGGCAGAACATCCGGTTCGACATCGAGTGGAATTGGAGGGCTTCTCGGGGACTAAACTGAGGGAGTGTCATAGTCAAATTCCTTTGCACCATCATCCGCCACAGCCCCGCCATCACAACACCCATCCCAACGTTTATCACGAAAGCGTCCAGAGCCAACTGTATGATAATCTTCTCAAAGGTGCTGGCAGACCGCGCTACTGTATGGGAGGCGATACGTGCGAGAGAGCTCGCATGTGCTGAGGCACCTGACGACTTAATCAGGTTCTCTTCCGAGGTCAAGCCGGTCATCATGTGGAACATCACGCGTGAGTGTAATCTCTCGTGCAAACACTGCTACATGGATGCAAGGTCGAAACATCCTGACGAATGGACACTCGAAGAAGGAATACGCTTCATCGATGAGATGGCTTCGTTTGAAGCACCGATACTCATCGTAACCGGTGGAGAGCCTCTCATCAGTGAAAATTTCTTCCCCTTTGCATTCCACGCAAAAGAGAAGGGCGTTCGCATGGTGATATCCACAAACGGAACACTGATCACTCCGGAGGTGGCTACGCTACTGGCAGAGGCAGATATCAGATATGTTGGGGTTAGCGTGGATGCAGCCAATGCAGAGATGCACGATTCGTTCCGCGGCGTAAAGGGGGCTTTTGACCGGGCGATGGAAGGAATAAAGAACGCGCAGGAAGCAGGACTGAAAACAGGGATCCGTATCACCATACACAAGGAAAATTGGCAGGAAGTTCCGAAACTGCTTGATCTCTGTGTCGAGAAAGAGATACCGCGGTTCTGCCTCTACCACCTCGTGCCGACCGGGCGCGGAAAAGAAATTATGGAGATGGACGTCACTAAGGAGCAGCGGACGCAGGTGCTCAAGCATCTCTATGACAGTGCAATCGAACTTCGGGACAAGGAGATCGAGATATTGACGACGGATTCTCCGATGGATGGGGTGTACATCCTTGAACGCCTGAAGCGGGAGGATCCTGAGCGATTTGATAAGGTCAGGGAACTTCTGACGATTTCAGGCGGATGTTCGATCGGAAACAAGGTCGCGAATGTGGACTATCTCGGAAATGTGAATCCGTGCCATTTTACACCACAGATGACGGTTGGTAATGTCAGAGAGCGTCCGTTTAATGAGATATGGAATGAACATCCGGGAGAACAATTGCTTGAAATTCGGAAGCGGAGGATGACGCTTGCGGGCACGTGCGGACGGTGCGAGTATCTGGATGTCTGCGGAGGTTGCCGCCAGAAGGCATATTTCTACGGAGACGATTTCTATGGCGGAGATCCGACATGCATCTACGATCCTGACAAGAAACGGCTGGAATACGAGTTATTTTAGAGGTGGATGTATGGGTGTATCTTTCATCGGCGCAGGTCCCGGTGATGCCGGATTGATCACAGTCAAGGGAATGAGACTGATCGAAGGCGCAGATACGATTATATACCCGGGTTCCTCGATCAACCATGAGATACTTGAGTTCTCGGATGGAAAGAAGATAAACAGTTGGGATCTGAGTTTCGAAGAAGTTATAGCGTGCATCGTCGATGAAGTCGGCAGAGGAAGGGTAGTAGTGAAACTGCACAGCGGGGATCCCTCACTCTTTGAGGGGATATCTGTGTACCTACGTGCGCTCGCAGAACGAGGGATTCGAGGAGAGATCGTCCCTGGCGTTTCATCGCTCTCCGCGGTCGCGGCATCGCTTGGGACTGAACTTACAGAAGATCAGGCATTGATCGTTATACGTCCTGCCGGAGAGCCGTGGAAGGGCGATTACCGATTTGAATCCGGATCGATCGAGAAACTGTCTGGATACGGCGCTGCAACTTCCTCGGCAATGGCAATCTTCATCGGATCACGATACATCAAGGAGATTATGGATACTGTCACCTATCCTCCGGATACTGAAGTTTCTGTGGCATATCATGCCTCGTGGGATGATGAAAAGATCGTCACAGGCACAGTTTCTGATATTTCCGATAAAGTCGAGGAGATTGGGGTTAAAAGAGGTGCGGCTATCCTTATAAAGCCCTAAAACCCTCAGGATCATATCCTCCGGTCAATCCTTTTCCTGTTTCAGAGTGTCGCGCATGTTGCGTCTGATCTCCCGCAGAGTCTCCCGGTGCAGCGCTGCAATCAGATTTGCGATCAAGCCAAAGATGAATAGTTGGATTCCGATGGTGATGAGGAGTGTTGAAAGAATTGTGAGCGGGACGTGCGTGGTACTATGTAGCCACTCATTCACCACATAGATGCCGACTCCGACACCGAAAAGTATGAAGATCGCTCCGAACACTCCGAAGTAAAACATCGGATTGTACAGTTTCGCAAGTTTGTATATGGTCATTCCGATCTTTGCTCCGTCCTTTAAAGGGTTTAGTTTCGTTGGTGCGCCTTTGCGCCTTGGCAGATATGTAATCGGGACCTCTGAGATCCTCAAATCCTTCTTGACACATTCGACCGTGATCTCGGTCTCGATCTCAAAACCGGTTTTGTTCAGTTCAATCCCTTTATATGCAGTCTTGTTGAAAGCACGGTAACCAGACAGGATATCGTTCCACCCGCCCCCGTAGATGACGCCGAACATCTTGTTCAGAAGATTGTTCCCGACCAGATTCAGTCTTGTAAACGCTTCCTGCGAGAAATTGGCGAACCTGTTTCCGATGACGTGATCCGCCTCACCACTCAATACCGGCGCAAGCACCACATCGATCTCACCTGATAGGTACGTACCATCGCCATCAATCATCACAAGGTATTCGCTTTCGATAGTGGCAAACGCCTGCTGGATTGCCTGCCCCTTCCCTTTTCCGGTCTGGACGATGACTTCTGCGCCCGCACCAGCAGCGAGTTCGCGGGTATCATCAGTGCTATGTCCATCGATCACCATCACCTGATAGCCATCTGCCAGAAATTTCGTTACGATGTCGGCGATCGTCTCTGCCTCGTTAAGTGTAGGTACGAGCACACAGACATCATCTTTCATGTTACGTTAGCTCTATCCGGGTCCTGGCGTCCCCTGTCCGCTTGAGCTCGACCTCGAGAACTCCGTTACGATAGGTTGCAGTGGCGCTCGACGGGTCAACGCGTGCCGGAAGTTCGATCGTCTCTGCAAACTCGCGGTCTTCGATGAGTACCTGTATCGTAAGCGTGTTTTCGGTAGCGTCCATCGAGATATCTTCCTTTTCGATGCCGGACAGTTCGGCAACTACCTGCACGCAATCATCGGTTTCGAATAGTTCAAGCAATGGTTTGTGCCCCTCGGGAACCTGATCATCGACCATCGGGCGGCTTCCAAACTCAAAAATCTCAGGCACCTCCCCCGGGCGCTTTGTTACGGAAAAGCCATACACTATAGGGGTGGTATCGCCAATCTCGTCGATACGATCGATCAGATCATCGAGCATATCCTCGAAGATGTCGAAATCGATGGGTGCATCGTCATAATTTTTTCTTTTTCGCATGGCACTGTTCCTCACAACATCTTTGGTTGCTACAATAAAAAAGTTACTGTTTGGCCGGGCTTCGAGGTGATGGGCACTATCTAAAAATCCGGTGATTCACTCGACATTTGGTTGCCACAAAATCAGAGTGTTTTCACTGGATTTTTCGATTGTGCCTGATGTACGGTTATTCGACTGCAGACCCTGCCTTGACATGGCAGTCCTCGGTAAGAGTCGCCTCCCACCCCCGCCTCGCCTTTACATCAGAGAGCATCGGCATGAGTCGGTCGATCCGCTCCCGCGCCCGCTTGAGTAGAGCAGGATCGATGACCGGCATTATGGGCGCAGGAGCCGTCTTGCGCTCAGGCGCTGGCGCAACTACCACGTATGAGTGATCAGGGCGCATCCGCTTCCCGGAGGTGATGCTCTCAATCCCGCGCTCCCACTCTTCACTCCACGCAGTATCGCACAGGGGCGTGTGCGCGACGCTGGTTCGATCGACAGTAATCGCATCGAGCCAACATGCGCGTTCGCATGCGCCGCAGAAGGTGCACCGGTCTGCCGATACATCGATCTTCCTATCCTCTGGAATGTACCATGCATTCGCAGGGCAGACGTTGAAGCACGCATGACAGCCAAGCGGGTCGCATCTTAGGAGGTGATTCTCGATCAGCCGGATGCCGCCTTCAAACGGCTTGAAAATGTCGATAGCATCGTAAGGGCAGACGCTTTTGCACCAGCCACATGCAACGCAGTTCTCATTGACCGATAGCGTGCCTGATACGCGGGGCGCAGCCACCTCTCGCGTGCCTGTGACTTTGATTGCATCCTCAGGACAGATATCCTCGCAGAGCACGCAGTAATCGCAGGACACCTCATCGATTAAGATGTTTTCGAACGGTACTACAAGCGTCGACGGCGGAGCCGTTGCCGGATCGATAGGTGCTACCTCACCCTTATCTTTTGGAATCAGGATGAACGCGTCGCAGAAGTATGCGCAGATGCCACAGAAGTTGCACTTCTCCGTATCGATGATAATATCTCCGGTTACGCCTTCCTTGAACGGTGCAATCTCCTCCTTCTTCGGGAATGTATACTCGACTGTGATCGCATCCGAACTGCATACCTGCGCGCAGAGGCTGCACGGGAGGCAGGACTCATTTGGCTGTGCTTTTGGATCGATATGCGGATAGCATTCCCGTTTTGCGGAGTCCGTCCCATCGACATCCATCTTAACTGCTTTTGTCGGGCAGAACGCGGCACACATCCCGCAAAATGAGCATTTATCCGGATCCATGAGCACAGGCGGAACATCCAGACCTGTTCCGATGGCACACATATCTCCGAGTTCAAGCGCACCTGTGGGGCAGAGATCGACACAGATGCCGCAGCCGCAGCACCGCTTGTAATCGTAATCGATCCTCTTTGTGACATCACCGGTGCGATTCGTGTAGATGATGTGAGAATCTATTAATTCCATGTCCTTGCAGGTAGTGATATCGATTGATCGCTCTTGGCGAGCCGTTACTGTTTGCGAAACCTCCGACTGTGGCGACATCGTTAAAGTATATCTTTCCTTGCGATGATCTTCTGTTCTGCACGCAGTTCCTTGACGTAAACCCTGCCTGTGACCTCAATGTTGCCTGCCGCAGCAACGATTCCGGCTCTGATGTTCGGTCTGAGCATGATATCCCCACCTGCGGTAATATTCCCGCCAATCATGGCGTGATCGAGCACAGTGCAATCCTGCTCTGTCGTAATACCCCCGCCGATCGTCGAATGTGCACCGATGATCGCGCTTGCTGCATGCACTGATCCCTTAATTGTAACAGATTTCCTCAGTTCAAGAGACCCTGTAACGACAAGGTCGCTCCAGAAATCGGTGTTGTCACCAACGATCAGATTGCCCTTCAGATGCACAGGTGTGTCAAAAAAAGACGACCCGTCGATGATAAAGGTATTGGAATCCTTGTGCTGCTTTATGAAATTGGTCTCCATGTTAAAGAGTTATCAAGTAGGAATCAATATAAAAGTTTTGTATATGTGGGGTAGACTGAGAAGACGCGATAACTCGCAGATCCTGGCTAATTTAGAGTCTTTTTTTATTTTCTGGGAACGTCGGATTGTCTAAGTCTTCTAATTTACTCAAGGTGCCGATAGAAGCACGGCATCCCTGATCTCGACACCGAGATCGGCTGCGATCACAGGACACTTTGCCAGGAGCAGAAAGAAGATATTACCTGCTTCCTCGCTCAATGTCTCGTAGTTTCCCTGTCCCTTGCTGATGATCACATCCGCCGACCGGAAGATGCTGACAAATTCCGGATCGCACCGTTCAAGAATCGTCCCCGGCGTGTCCGCGGTCGTCACGATCTCCGCGATGGAATCGATCCCGCAGAAGAGGGCATCGTCTATGGTCGCATCGTTGATGATCGGCTTATTCTTTACAGCATACACGACATCTGTGTAATCTATTATCTCTTCGATGAGTATCCGGTCGAAAGCTACCTCTCCGGCATTATCTGCAAGATACAGTATGCTCTCTGAGTCTTCAAGCGATTCTACAAACAAAGGGTAGTCATTTATCGCAAATTCCTTTGTCAGCACATCCTTTATCGTTTCTTTGACATCGAACTGGATATCCGCACCAAAATCGATGATATTTCCAGCAATCGCAATTTTCACCGCGGTAAACAGTCGATCGTCCGATTTATCTACGATATCTTTCAGATATGGATACATCCTCATCCCGATCTGGTTGTATTCCATTTTAAGATTTTTATACGGATCGTCGCACCCGGTAATATCATCTACTATAGAATATGTAGTACGTGCGATCTCGGGAGGAACGTAATCGACCGGAGTGTCTATTAACACCTTCATAACAGATCGTAGTACCTTCTCCTGCACTGCCTGATCGTCAGTTACTACCTTTGTAGCATTGAGCGACTGTTTCAGGAGGCAGGGAATGCATTCGAGATGCGCTTTCATCGTATCTCCATGATCTCTTTCAGTCTCGCGATCGCCTCTTTCTCGGCAGAACCGCCGCATCTCTGCACGATCCTGTCGTAATGCCTGATCAGATCGAGATATTGTGCGTCGCCATTCAGACGGTACCGTGTTGCGTGTACGAGTGCCTCTATCACTGAATTTGCGCCCCTGTTTATACAAAGAATCGGTTTATCACGTATCATTCCACGTATCGGTGTTAATTCAAACATATTACCCTTCGACTGGATGCATTCAAATAAAATCCACGCACTTGCACGTTTCAGCACAGGATAGTCCATACCATCAGGATATTCGAACGCTTCCGGACCTGGATCTTTAAATGTGCACTCCACATACATAACCAAGTCGTGGATGATGTTTGCAACGATCTTCTCGGTTTTGACAGCGTTCTGCCGCGTATGTGATCCAGAGAAGAGTTGCACGCATAACCTGTCGCGATCCCTGATGATCCCGATGGGCGCAGCGTTCGGAGTGCTTGCGTCCGATCTCGTTGTTGCGATGACCTCTGAGATCCCGTCAAGGATTCCGAAGTCGGTTGGGTCTGGTTTGTTCATGTTCTCTGATCCTGTCCTGATCATGTTTTGATCCTGCTTACGAAAGCGTTTCAGGTATTTCAGGTGTTATGTGTTTCAGGTGTTACGTATGTTCTGAAAGCGTTATGTGCAATACATCTCTATGGTGTTATATGACTATCTCAGTTATCGCTTGCCCGGAGCGGTCAAAGATCGGCATCATGCAGGTAAAAGACTTCCGGAAGACCCCCATCTTCTGCGGCACGCTCACACTTGCGAAAACCGAGAAGGGGGTGCGCCCGCAGAAATTCATGTCAGAAAACCACTTCAAAAAACCATCCGAAGCAATCGAGATGTTGAGAAGTGCAGACCTGATATTGCTCGCACCAGGAGATTCGAAGACCGCGCGGGAGTTTCTGGAGATGCTGAAAGGTTACCAACTCTCGTGCAGATCGGTTCGTCTCTGCCGTTACTGCTTGCTTGAAAATAAGTTTACTCCTATAGATAAACGGTCGATTAAGTCCAGGAACGAGATGCTATGCCCGGATTGCGCGCTTGGGGAACTGCACAGGGAACTTGCCCATACGAAGCTCGGGGAAGCCGGTCTCGAACGGATCGAGAAGACGCTTCTCAGGACAAGAGACCTCGACCGCGTCTTTGGGATGCTTGACCCTGAGCGCCTCGACCACGATCTCACGCTGTACAGCACGATTGCAGCAACAAAACCTTCTGACGCAAAGCCAGTAAAGATAAGCGATCTGCCACTTCCCAGTCGGTTTGGGAAACTGCTCTTTAGAAAAATAAAGGAACTGCTCCCTGTTCAGGCACTATCTGTCGAGAACGGTCTTCTTAAAGGCACGAACCAGTTGGTCATCTCAGAGACCGCGACAGGAAAGACGCTAATCGGCGAACTTGCCGGGATAAAGAACCTCATGGAAGGGCGAGGGAACCTCCTCTTCGTAGTCCCGCTGGTTGCGCTTGCAAACCAGAAGGAAGACGACTTTAGAGAGCGTTACAGCCAGCTTGGGATCACAACGGTGCTGCAGGTTGGGGTGAGCCGGATAATGCATGAAAAGAGGAAGAAGAGGTCACTGGCGGCTTCTAACGCGATCTGGGTTGGCACTTATGAGGGCGTGGATTACCTGCTCAGGGCAGGGAAGTCCAGCAGGCTCGGGAAGATCGGAACCGTCGTTATTGATGAGGTGCATACGCTTGCAGACGAGGAGCGCGGGCACCGGCTGGACGGCTTGATAGCGCGATTAAAGCACATCGCTCCGGATGCCCAGTTCCTGTTCCTGTCAGCGACCGTCGGCGATCCGAAATCGCTTCTGGAAAAACTTTTCCGAAAAGGTTCGGGGAAACAAGGTTCAAAGAAACCCGGCGGAAAACTGGTCAGGTACGAGGAGAGACCTGTGCCACTCGAGCTGCACCTCCTCTTTGCAGGGGAACGGGACAAGGTGCGGATCATCGACCGGCTGGCACAACAGGAATGGGGCACGAAGTCCTCGAAGGGCTATCGCGGGCAGACGATCATCTTTACAAACTCACGGCAGCGGTGCCACGGACTTGCGAAATCCCTCCGGATAAATGCAGCCGCGTACCACGCTGGTCTTTCGCAGAATGAGCGAAGACGCATAACACGAGCATTTGCAGACGGCAAGCTCGAGGTCGTCGTTACAACCGCGGCACTCGCGGCAGGAGTTGATTTCCCTGCCTCTCAGGTGATATTCGAGTCGCTTGCCATGGGCATCGACTGGCTGACCGGACATGCGTTTCACCAGATGCTCGGGCGGGCTGGGAGACCTGATTACCACGATCTCGGGAAGGTCGTCCTGCTTGCTGAGCCTGACAGAAAATATCACGGCGGCTCAGAGACTGAGGATGAGATCGCATTCAAGCTCTTAAAGCACGAGATCGAACCGGTCGATGTCCTGTATGAGGAGCCCGCTCAGATGGAGGAACTGCTCGCATCATCCGCACTCGCACGAAACAAAGAAGAACTGCATCAGTTAAACGATCTCCTGATAGGGGGCGGCGATTTCGACTACCTCTTTGGAAGATTGGTTAAATACGGGCTTCTGACACGTTCTGCCACGCCAACTGAGTTTGGCAGGATCGTTACAACACACTTCTTGAGTGTGGAGCAGGCGTTCCTGATCCGGGATGCGATAATAAAGGATAAGTCGCCGATTGATACTGCGGTATCGCTCGAGACGTTTGATTCGGTCTATTTCAAGAATGCTGCAAGGATCTCTGCCGCATTGAAGATGCACATACCCTCAAGGGTCTTTCAGGGCGCGGCGTACGACCTCGTCTTTTCAGGAGACGGGGTTTCCGCTCTCGATGGGGACATCCGCGAACAGATTATCGCATTCATCACCGACTTCATGGTCTGCAAGCACAAGGATGCGCCGCACTGCGGATGCGCTGAACTTGCTTTCTCGAAGCGGTTGGTTGAGATGAGATGTGAGGGGATGGATCCCGGGGGAATCGTGCGTGCGATCGGTGATTATGGGATATATGCTTATGGAGGGGATGTTCTTGAGTATCTGGATCATGTCGTACGCAATCTTGAGGCGATCGAGATGGTTGCGCGGGTGTTTGGGAACGAGGCGATTGGGGGGGATGCGAAGAGGGTCAGGAAAGCGGTGGAGGGGTGATTGGTGGTTACTTCTTGGATTTGGGATTATTCCAGAGGTCTGCGGCAACACCTGTATGAAATTGTCTAATGGGGGCGTGGGGTGGGGGCGTTAGTTATGTATATATTATGGCAGCACTGGTTGTGATTATATAATACGATGCGGCATACTATGCAACGGCGAGATGCGTGGTATGGAGTCGCTATGTGTAGGATCTGGACTTAAGTCCGGGGTTTGGGTGACTTATACAATTATGGTGGGGTGATGTTGTATTGGGTGCAGTACGAGCAATTTATGATGAAACAACAAATGAAATAAAAGAGATGGGTTGGTGGGAAAACATCTCAATTAGCGGGTTAAGGAAGATTACAAAAACGAAACTAAGATATTGTTTGCAAGATAGTACGTTATTTCTACCGAAAGACGAAGATATGATTAGAAACGAACACCGAATGGGTTGGATTCGTATAAGGTCTGAGTATCTTGATAGTCATCCGTATTTATTTGAATTTAATAAAAAATTACCTATAACTCCGCGTGAACTGTACTCAATGTATGATATTGGGAATGGATTGAGGTACTGTCGGCGTTTTACAGAGGAGGGGGATGATAGAATTGCTGTAAAAGAGTTATGTCCTCAAAAATTAATAGATGAAATTT
>JAYEGI010000008.1:0-6207 GCA_034659035.1 Methanobacteriota archaeon | reverse complement strand
CACCTTCTTCGCCCAATACCTCTACAAGATCACCGCCTTTAACCTCGATCTTCACCATATCCGCCGGGTCAAGCACGATCACCGCGGACAGCTCCTGATACTCACTGCTAAACTTCCCGTGCTTAAGCCCCGCCTCGGTCCGGAAGACATCGGGATATGTAACGATCACGACCTTACACTCTGGCGCCGCAAGAAACTCGCCAAATTCCATCTTCATCATACCACCTCGAGAAGTTGTTTCAGGATCGCACCGTCAGACAGACGCTTACTCTCGCGGGTCAGCGGGATCTCTATCGGCTCGCCGTCCATGCGCACCGCACTGCCGGCAGCATCGATGCCGCCTGCCGCGCACGGGATCACAACGTCAGCATACCTCGATGTCAAGGTCTCATTCGGATCGATCACGATCATCTTCCCGTTGATGCCATGCGCCGGAAGCGAGTTCATGAGATCGAATCCGAGACAGAGGATGCAGTCTGCTTCGTGGAGCTCTATGCCGCTACTGCCGCTGCCACTACCTACACCGTCACCAGCACCGCCAGGATGATTATGCAACTGGTGCAACTGCTCCGCAATCGAGCGCAGGTTATATCCGGGCGCAAGCGGAAGAAGACGGAAATCAGAAGATTCGTTCAGCCGGTCCATCAACCGGACGATCGCATCTCGCGGCGGTGCCGATGTGCCGGTTCCTGCGAAGATCACGCCGAACTCGGCTTTCTTAAGCGTGCCTGCAAGTTTTAGTATCCGTTTCTTGTCGTACGTAGTCTTTGGAACTTTACTTAAAAGCGCATCCATCAGTGCGTCTATAAACTCGATCTGGCAATGCGGATCGATCGTGTATACATCCTTACAGATGCTTGCGGTGTGCGAGAAGCGGGGATCAATCGTGATTGCGATCCTGTCCTCCTCCCATCCGTGCTGCCGTTTCTCGCCGCGCGGGTAGTATGCATACCTGGAGAGAAGGCGCGGATGCGTATTCATGGGATCGCACCCTAAAAAGATGATTACGTCGGCATAGTCCCGCACCTCCGGAAGCGTGCAGGTTTTAACTCTTTCGTCGAGTATATCATCAAAAATGCCTGTGTGAAACGTTTTAATCTCTGCACCCACCTTCTCTGCAAGTTCGATGCCGGTCGCTTGTGCTTCTGTGACCGAATTGCCAAATCCGACGAAGACTGGCTTTTCTGCGGACACAAGAATCTCGGCAGCACTCTTGATCGCAGTATCCATATCCACAGGACTCCGGTTCACCATTGGATCGATCCGGTTGGTGCTTGTGATATGGGCATCCCCGATCCGGCACGCGTGTCTGCAATCGTTCTCTCCAACCTCGATGTCATCGCAGAGAAGCGCACAGCCAGTGCAGACCATCATCTCACCTCGGTCTGCTTGATCTGTTCGATCTGCTTGTTTTGCCCCATTTGCCCCAGTTGCTCAATCTGCCGCACAGACATCATCGGATAATCCATCTCCGCATCGTATATCATGCTGACGTGTACAACCGCAGTGCCATACCTGATGACCGCTTCCACGCCAAGCATCCTGCCTTCGAGTTCACAGTATCCGAAATCGTTTATACATTCCCTGATCATTTCACGATTGATTGCGACTGTTATCGACTGCACACACGGTTGCAATGAGATGCTGTCCCTGATCGCCGCTTCCAAGCTGCCTGCTGTGCTTAAATTTACCGGAGATCCAACGAACTGGTGATACAGGGCACCAAGTTTGATTCCCGACTCAAAGAGGGCAGTGTCCCGGTCTGTTATCTCAGCCATCATGGTGACTGGTGTCTGCGATACTATTAATATTACGCAGCCAGACTCCGCACGAACTCCTTTACGCCGTCCCCATAAGGTTTACTGCACACAACGTCTGCCTCGTCCTTTAGCACGTCAAGTGCATTTGCAACCGCCACCTTGACGCCGGCGACTCCGAACATCTTAAGATCGTTCTCGGCATCCCCGATACATGCGAGATTCTCTCGATTAATCCCGTATATTTCGGCTGCCTTTGCAATCCCGCTGCCCTTGTCAACGCCTTTCGGCATGATCATCACATCGTCCCGGTTAAGCTCGATATCGACAGACAGATTGTTTCTCCTGATGATCTCCTTCACATCTTCGAGGTACGGACGCGTGGTTGCAACTATCACCTCCTCGACCTCGACAAAATCCACTTCCGCAAATGCGGATTTCAGTCCCTCCAGCCCTTCGCCGAGCAGGACCTTTGTACCGTCTGCCGGATCATAGATGACAGCACCGTTCTCTGCGATGATGGCATCTACAAAGCCGCGTCCCGCAGTCACATCCACCAGGAACGGAAGCCGCCTCCCGGATGCAATGAATACCTTTATCCCGCCATCCTTCGCACTTTTCAGACTGATTGCCGCATTTTCAGAGAGAACCAGCGACTCATCGGTCAATGTCCGGTCGTAATCACATGCGATTGCTTCTATTTTACCTGCCATTCTACAACAAACCCCTTGTCCATCTGTTCAAGCGATATCAATTCGAGCTGGCACGCACCATCGATGCCGGAAAACCCGGTACCGTCGGCAAGCGTCGGCGACGATTCCCCCCCGAGAATCATGTTCCCGACGTAGACATAGACCGTATCCACCAGCCCCTGGCTAATAAGGCTCCAGTTCAAGCTGCCGCCGCCCTCCACCATCAGTCTGCGGACGCCCATCTCGTACAGGTGCGCGAGCGCGGATGCGAGATCGACCCGATGCTCGCCCGCAACAACGATCTCAGCACCTGCCTCCGAAAGCCTGCCAAGACGCACGTCCGGCGCAGATTCGGAGACCAGTATGATCCGCCTGCCAGCCCCTTTCATGAGAATATAGGCATCCACAGGCGTGCGTGCAAGACTGTCTGCAACGATCCGGATAGGATTTTCATCTGTCCCCATATCCCGCCGTTCTCTCCTGAGTTCTTCTGATTTGACAGTCAAACTCGGATCATCAGAAAGAACCGTACCTATCCCGACCATAATAGCGTCCACCCCGTATTTTAGTCGGTCCACACGCCGGAAGTCCACCTCTCCTGAAATTGGTATCTGCTTTCGCGTATATGCTGAAATCTTTCCATCAGCGCTCATGGCAGCATTTATAAATATGTATGGGCGCATCTCATTACTCTCAGAATAGTTAGGGAATTCGGAACAGACATTTTTGAGGGGATGGATGGTTGCAAGAACGCAATATCTAAATCTATCCCGAATTCCATACCCCCTATTGGAACTCGTGGTATATTAATGATGCGGTTCACGGGTCAGGGATTTTTATTATTTTCCGGTCACATGATTTTTGGCAGCACTTCGGGTTATAAGTGGCAGGTGAACCTGACTTTTCACCTCATGAATCGCATCGCATAAGGGGGAGGGAGTTGAGGTTGCTTCGCCCCGGCAAACTCTTGTGCTCCCGGCGGTACATAAATACAACCAGACGGAATGAAGGCGTCGTCACAAACAGCGTCCAAAACGTTATGCTGGCAGATGTTGAATTCCTGGTTCATGGGCACCACAAGATATGAGGAAATAAGGAATGCGGCAGAGATCATCGGTCTTCCTGAAAAGGCAACGATGGAAACCATAAAAAGATCATATAGGGTGTTAGTGATGAAATGGCATTCTGATCGGTGCGGAGAGGATCAGCAAAAATGCAAGGAGATGACACAGAAGATAATCAAAGCATATCAGGTAATACTGGATTACTGCAACAACTGTGAGTACTCGTTTGGAAAAAAAGAGGTTGAAAGATCACTCTCCCCCGAGGAACGTTGGTTTGCACAGTTTGGGAACGATCCGCTATGGGGGAGTGGCAAACGTGCTGGTAATTGAACCGTTTGAGGAGTACTGTTCCGAATATGACCAGTGGTTCGATGTGAACCGTTTTACATACCTATCCGAACTTGAGGCACTGCGACATTTTATCCGGGCGGGTGAGACGGGTGTGGAGATCGGTGTAGGAACTGGTAGGTTTGCAGCCCCTCTGGGAATTGGAGTGGGGGTTGATCCATCCCGGAGGATGGGCGAGGTTGCCAGCGAGAGGGGGATATCCTTCGTCAGTGGCGTTGCCGAGAGTCTGCCTTTCAGGGGCGAAGAGTTTGATTTTGTGCTGATGGTGGTGACTATCTGTTTTGTGGATGATGTAAAGAAAGCATTTGATGAAGTTTACAGAGTATTAAAGGTTAACGGATACTTAATTGTTGGTTTTATTGATAAATACAGTTTTATAGGCAGGACGTACCTTCATAAAAAAGAAAAGAGTAAATTTTATAGATATGCAAGATTTTATTCGGTCGACGAGGTGATAGCTGGTCTGAGATGTGCTAGGTTCCATTATTTTAAGATGATTCAGACAATATTTGGCGGTTTGGAAGACATTACCGCGGTGCAGCCGTTCAGAGCGGGTCACGGAGATGGAAGTTTTGTAGTGATACAGGCTCTGAAGTAATGAAACATCCTGAAGTCAGGTGTCCTCAACATCCGGGTAACTTAACAACCCCGGTTGCAGCAATATTTATATGTCAGACCGCTCCAGCATGTTATACATGGGAAATATCAGACCAACGTACATCAAAAAAATCGCAAAAGAATTGATCGAAACGCGCGGTTACGCATTCGGAACCGACTTCGAGGCCAATAAGGTGCAGGTTGCCAAGCATACGGACATCACCAGCAAGACGATACGCAACAGGGTCGCTGGTTATATCGTACGCAGAAACGTGATCGCAAAGCGCGAAAAGGTCCTGTAAGGTAATGCTTATGCCCCTAAAAGGCGCTATGCCTGCGCTGATGACTCCGTTCACGCCCGATCGAAAGATCGACGAGGCGGGGTTTAAAGATAATATCAGATATACGATCGAGCACGGGGTCTCTGGTATCGTTCCCTGCGGAACGACTGGCGAATCGGCAACGATAACGCTTGAAGAGCATAAACAACTGATCAATATTGCGGTTGACTGCTCCGACGTTCCCGTGATCGCGGGAACCGGATCGAACAACACCAGCGAGGCGATCGAACTCACCAGACATGCGGCAGACGCGGGAGCCGATGCATCGCTGCTGATCACGCCGTATTACAACAAGCCGAACCAGAACGGGATTATCGCGCACTTTGATGCGATCACGTCCGCGGTTGATATCCCGATCATACTCTACAACATCAAATCGAGAACCGGCATCAATCTCGAACCTGCGCTGATAGCAAAACTTGCAGAGATCCCAAACATCATCGGAGTCAAAGAGGCTAGCGGAAATCTAGAGCAGGTATCGCGCGTCATCGAACTGACCAGGGACTCTGATTTCACATTGATCTCGGGTGATGATGCCCTGACGCTACCGATCATGTCACTTGGAGGCGTTGGCGTGATATCGGTTATTGCAAACATCGTTCCCGCGCAGACGGTCGCTTTCGTAAACGCGATACTCGAAAACGACCGCGACGGGGCAAGACGTCTGCACTACCAGCTTGCTCCGATTGTGCGGGCGATGTTTATCGAGACGAACCCGATCCCTGTGAAGACCGCTGCCGGCATGATCGGTCGTGCAGCCGGACCCTTGCGGCTTCCGCTTGCACCGATGGACGCGCAGAACGAGCAGAAACTGCGAAGCGCACTTGTGGCGGCTGGACTGCTCGAGGGCTGATTACGTGTTTGATTAAGCTCACATCGCCATAAGCGGCGGTGATGGAATGCCTCAGGAGGTGAGGCGGAGGGCTGGACAGATGCTCGTCTGTAGGGATCGCGGATGAGGTCGGGAGGTCGCTGGCTGTGGTGCTTGCGGTGATTGGGGGGCTGCTTGGATCTGAATGAAAAACAGAGAGTGTATAAAATCCGAATGAAACCACGAATCAACAGGAGGGGGGCATACGAGACATATAGAATTCTATAACAGGGAAAAGGAGACGATGGAGCTTGCAAGGATACTCAACACAGACCCGACATTAATTACTTTCATCTACGGACCGATAAACAGCGGCAAGACCGAACTTATCAATAACCTGATAAAAAACCTACCCAAAAGTCAGAAAGTGTTTTACATAAATCTTAGGGGGCGGTTCATCAGCAACTACGACGAATTTATAAAAGTTCTCTTTGACGTAGAACACGCTGCAAGATATGAACGAATAAAAGAGTTTCTCAAACCCGTAGCGAATGTTCTGCCAGAGAGCTACTCCGGAATTCCAATACCAAAGGACAT
>JAYEGI010000007.1:0-6247 GCA_034659035.1 Methanobacteriota archaeon | reverse complement strand
AAGACAATATCCCCGATTTTCATGTGCGGTTCCATGCTTCCGGACTCGATCGCCCGCATCGGTGCCCATGTCCCGAATAGGATCTGAGACAGGATCATAAACACGATAAGGATCTTTGCAACCGATATGAGGTCGCGCAAGACTCCTGCCGACGTGCTATCGCTCTGGTAGAATTCTTTTAGTTGATCGAAACGTTCAGACATTAATAAAATAACCGTCCATCATGATACATAAAACTTATTCAATATCGGTGCGCTATGTTAAAATATCGTGGACACGAATGATAATGACATAAAGCACCAAGGAGGCATTCGTCGGCTATGAAGCGCACAACATATCTGGTCCTGGTTATCGGCATGATTGTATGCGCAACCGCTCTTAACGGCTGCATCCACCATGATGGTGCACAGCGGGCGTCCCCACCCGATGGTGGCGCATATCTCAACTCGACAAATATCGACTGCGTGGACTGCCATGCAGCGCAGTATTGTACCATAGAGGACGGGAGCGGCAGACACGCGCTTCTGTTCTGCACCTTCTGCCATATTCAGCACGGATACCAGCCAGACTGCCTGACCTGCCATCCTGATACACATGGCACAGGCATTCAGGGGTGCGATATCTGCCATCCGGACCCTCACGCTCCGGAGTTGCGGATCAATGATTCACATATCAACAACAGCATATGCCAGCCATGTCATCTCCCGCAGTACAATGCAATCGATAAGGGCACAGGCAGGCACTCGAAGTTGAAGTGCGATCTATGTCATGTCCAGCATGGCTACCTGCCCTCGTGTGAAGACTGCCATGGACTATTTCACGGAGACGATGTTACGGACTGCGACGACTGCCATGATCCGCATGTTCCGGAGTTAATCGAGTTTGATTACGGCAACAACAGCGAATGCGCGCGATGCCACAGCACAGTCATTGAAGAGACGTTTGCGAGAGAGCATACGAAACACGCCGACTTGTCGTGCTATATGTGCCATCCACTACATGCAGAGACGCTGATGTGCATCGACTGCCACCCCGGGCACAGTACCATGATGAGTATGCGCGACTGCCGCAACTGCCACAGGATCGGGCATGTGCCAACCGACATTCTGTACTCACCAGACGCCGATAGTACTAAGTCCGGACTGTGTGTGGACTGCCATGCAAAGCCGTTTAACACGATGTACGAGAGTGAAAGTGAGCACCGGTACATCGAATGCGTGGAGTGCCACCCCGTTCATGACACAATCGTCGAATGTGAAGTATGTCATACCATGGATCCGTCTCATGGGGCTGAGTGCGTAGCATGTCACGATTCTGCGCACGACACGACCTCGTAACCTTGTAGACCCGGATGTACTCGCTTCAAGTTATGTGGTACCGAGATACGGTCGACATTCCGCACGTATCTGGTAATTCCATACCATTTTTGCTGATAGCGGTTTTATCCATCTAAAAAATATTATTTTTATACTGCAACTTATGTCCCACAGACACATCTCAAACCCCAAACATTTTAACCCACCCACCTACCTAACCAGTAATGTCATTCGAGGGGATGATTAACTGCGCGAGATAACAACCACATTACTTGCACACCTTGGACTTGTTGCTGGAATATTTGACGAACTTGATATTGCTGATACAGTAGATTCCACCATACCAAAAAATTGGGATCGCAAACCCTACGGAAGCAGAAACAACCCCTCCGCCGTTTTGATCACGCAGACATCGCTTCCAGCTTCTGCATGTAAAAACGCTGGCTTCTTCAGAAGAATGGTCTCGTACGTCTCAGGATCCAGCACCTGAACCGTGTCCGCTTCGATTGCGACCAGAACCGCGGTCACGGCATACTTCCGGTTTCCAAGTCTCACGGCAGGCACGCCAGCATCAAACGACACCTTTGATCCATCAGAGAGATCGGTGCCATGAATCTGCCTGTCCTGATGCGTAACCTCGATCACACTACCCCCCATAGACGCGACATCGCCACGCACGAACTCAGGAAGCCGCACCGCGCAGGTAACCCGGTACAGATCCTCGCCGTCCTTTTTGCCGACGAGCGATGACGATATGGTGGACGTTCCGCCGAGTTCCTTGAGGATAGCGTTTCCCACCTGCTTACATGCGCTGATCGACCCGACATAGAGATCAACTCCTTCTTTCAGTTCCTCAATCTTGGAAACGAATGCAAACCGGTCTCCTTTTGACGTGAGTTTGTTTAACCGGTGGTCTGCCAGTTGGATGCATCGTTCAACCTCTTCCTCGGTGATGTGGCGGTGATCTGCGCGTAACTGGAGGATTCCGGCATAATAGCCCCCCGCAATCCTGCTGCAGGCATCACAGGTCTCTCTCTTGATCCGTATCTCGGTATCAGCGGTTGCTGAGATGCTAAGATCGCTTAGAACCGCGCTTGCCGAGATATGTACCAGGTATCTCGATGGATCGAGTTCTTTTTCATAGAAATCGAGTTTCAGGTCATTTGCGTCAGGGTGCACCTTTACCGATCTTGATATTTCGGAGAGGAACATCTCTCTTATGCTTGGCGCTTCGATCCACTTTCCAGCGGTGTGATATGCGCCGCAGACCGGGCAGATGCGGATCTTTATGATGGGCGGGCACTCGAGCAGGGTTACGCTTTTGCAGAAGCAGTCTCTGCACCGGTTGTTGTAGAACTCAGTCGTCTCTCTGCCGCATTCGGGGCAGAAGAGTGTACGGGGGTGGGGTGTGGGTGGGGTCATTGTTTTATTATACGGGGATTTTGTGGGGTTTTGGATATGGGGGTGTCTGGGCGATGGAAATTATTATTCTCCATTTATCGTTTCAACTATTTCTTTAAAACTTTCAAGCCCAGCTTCTACATTTTCAATAATCTCATTTGCCAGTATATCCGGGTCCGGCAAGTTATCCAAATCAGCCATGCTTTTATCTTTCACCCAGAAAATATCAAGATTTGTTTTATCTCTTGGAACTATTTCATCGTAACAGAATTTTCTAAAGCGTCCATTTGAATTGTCTTCCGACCACGTTTCTTTTCTCACATGTCTGTTTTCAGGATTGTAACATTTGATAAAATCCTTTAAATCCTCAAATTTCATCGGGTTCTTTTTCAGTGTGAAATTAACATTGGTGCGAAAATCATAAATCCATACCTCTTTTGTCCAGGGGTCTTTACTTGCAGGCTTATTGTCAAAGAACAGCACATTTGCTTTTACATCCTGTTTGTAAAAAATACCTGTCGGGAGCCGTAAAATTGTATGCAAGTCTGTTGTTTTAAGTATGTTTTTACGTACAGTTTCTCCAGCGCCTCCTTCAAACAGTACATTATCAGGCAGGACAACTGCGGCGTATCCATCTGATTTCAGGAGAGTATGAATATGCTGTAAAAAGTTCAATTGCTTGTTAGAAGTAGTTGCCCAGAAATCCTGACGATTATAAACAAGTTCTTCCTTTTCCTGTTTTCCTTCTTCATTTGTAAAGGTCATGCTGCTTTTTTTACCGAAAGGTGGATTGGTCAGCACATAATCATAGCGGTTGCCCGGATCGGATATGAGTGAATCTACTGCTGATATGGAAGATTCACCATCAATCTCGCCGATATTATGAAGGAACATATTCATCAGGCACATTCTTCTTGCGCTTGCAACAATCTCATTTCCTGAAAATGTCCTGTCTTTGAGAAATTCCTTTTGCTCTTTATCCAAAATGCAACTTTCCGGATTGCTGATAAAATCATAAGATGCGAGGAAGAAGCCACCGGTTCCACATGCGGGGTCGCAGATTGTTTTTCCGAGTTCAGGGTGAATGCATTCAACCATTGCCATGATAAGCGCACGGGGGGTGAAATACTGACCTGTCCCACTCTTCACGTCCTCTGCGTTTTTTTCCATCAGACCTTCATAGATTTTCCCCTTAACATCAGAACCCATCAAACTCCAGTTTTCCTTATCAATCATGCCTATGATGCGATATAGCTTAGCAGGGTCCTGTATCTTGTTTTGTGATTTTGTGAATATCTGTCCAAGAATGCCCCTTGCTTGACTTAATTCACGGAGCATGTTTGCATAATGAGATTCCAGTTCAGCACCCTTTTTCGATACCAGACTTTCCCAGTCATATTCTTCTGGAATAGGCAGTTTACGGTTGTATGGTGTTCTTGAATATTCATCTGCCATCTTTAGAAAAAGCAGATATGTCAACTGTTCCAGATAGTCGCCGTAGCCGACACCATCGTCCCTGAGTACATCTGCGAAACTCCAGACTTTTAATACTATGGATCCTGTGTTAGTCATTTTTTACCCTTGTTCTTTCTTTTTGTGTTTGTTTTCTCTGCCTTAATTCGCTCCAGAAGCTTCTCAGCAGGCTTCCAGTCTGGAGCGTTACGGGCTTCTTCCAATTCTTTCTCTGAAAGCAGTTTACCCTCAAAGGCTTTCTTCAGAATGCTCTGGCGTAGGGCATCTGATTTTTGCAGGGATTCCGCTATGGTTTCTTCCATTTTGTCGCTTACTAAGAGGCGACGCTCAACCTCGGTGACGATGCGGTGCTGTTCAGCGAGGGGTGGGAATGGAATCGAGATTGCCTTTAACTCCTTCACACCTCTGACGTTAGGAATTGCTGTGCCTGTCGAGTTGTCGAAGAGCAACTTTTGAAAGAGCGGCGAACGGAAGAGATACAAGAAATACGGGTGGCTGATGATGCCTCTCTCATACTCCTGAGGCACTCGTGTGATACGTCCAAGCGTAACGCCCGAACAACTAACCAAATAATCACCCGCTATCACCTCGAAGGTTTTCAACTCCTCAAACTTCTCCGGCGTAATGCAGTAGCGCCCGAATGAGCAATCGTCATTAATTGGGCAATACTGTTCACAGACCTTGTAGCCACTTTCAACAAAAATGAATTTTGTCAATGAACTGCCAAATGGACCTCGCTTGAATGCTCCAGCCTCGTAAGCCAAGATCGCTTCCCATGACACCCACATCCAACTTTCGGGGAGATGCGGCATGCCCTCGATGTTTGGCGGTTGCGGCTCAACATATTTTGCTTTCTTTGGGTCTTTGCCTTTCGCAAGCAGATCAGCTTCCCACTTCTCGCGCCGCTCCTCCAGTATGCGTGCCAACAGCACATCCGCAGGCTCGTAGTCGCGCCCATCAGCGCACGCAAGTTCAGCCTCGGTCGGTACGAGTTTCCCCTCACAGGCATTCTTAAGAACCGCCTGATGGTATATTTTAAGCTGCTCCTGTGCTTTTTTGAAGTTATCTATGCCGTTGTCCAGATCGCTGAAAAGCTGTTCTACTTTGGAGACTATGGCTCGTTGTTCGGGACGTGGTGGAATGGGGAAGGGAATTTTCCGCATTGATGATTGATTAAGTTTAAATCGAGTAGTCCCCGTCACATGGCCATGGTAATCAAAAATATTCAGGTAGTGGCATAGAAATTGATTTAATGCGATGTTGGATATTGATTTTAATATATGGGTATGGTTATTTACCCAACTCTTTCCTTTGATAAGGTATGCTTTATTTTTTGTAGATTCAAAAAATGGCGCACCATCTTCACCCAATAATACGAGTTCTTCATCGAACAAATAATCATCAATCCAGCCAACTTGACCCGTGGCGCCGTAGCAAGGATTAAGTTCAGAAGTGGATTTATTGACGATTCTTTTTCTTCTTTCTTCTGCATTTATTGGAATTCTATGTTTATCTAATACTTCAATACAATTTTCAAGCCTCGTCCACACCCATCCTTCCGGCAGTTCATGCCGCGTGTCCTGTTCACTCCATTCTAATCCTTTTTGTTGCGCCGTCATTGTAGATATGATTCCGTAACTTTTGAAACAGAGGTTTTCAATTGAGGCACATCGTCCTTTGCAGTTTCCCATAGAATTTCTAGATCAACCCCAAAATATTCATGAATAAGCTTGCCCCTCATACCTGCCATCTGTTTCCATGGGACTTCCGGATATTTCTTTCTTACTTGCTCAGGAACATTTTTGGCAGCTTCCCCGATTATTTCGATGGCGCGAACCACGCTATAAACAGTCTTTTTATCATTCATGAATTCCTCAAAATTCATCCCATCAATGAAATTTGGCACAATCGAAAATTCCAGTGAAATCACTATATCTGACATTCCGCAGGTCGCCATCCATTTTCCACAATTTCTACTGATAGTGGTTTTGAATATCCAAAAAATATTATTTTTATGCTGTAGTGGCACAACATGTCCAATTTCAACATGTGCTGGC
>JAYEGI010000006.1:0-6291 GCA_034659035.1 Methanobacteriota archaeon | reverse complement strand
CCCCCGGCCTCACAACAGCCCGTTACCGGGCTGCGTGCGGGGTTCAGTTCTGAGGTGGTGGCTAACCTTTCCTCAGGCTGGATTTTCACCAGCTGGCGAGTATGAATTTATCTCGGCGCTCCTGCACCCTCCGCGGTTATTTTTCTTGCCAGAAAGTACAGAATCGCAATCGAGCAACCAATCAACGTACCTGAGTAGTTACGAATTTTTTTAAATTTATTGAACGGTAATGGAGTACGCTCCAAAAACGAGAGTCTTTTTAGTATTTTATGGGAACGTCGGATTGTCTTGCACAACCACAACTGCCATAATGAAGCACTATCGATCTGAAAAGTCATTTACACCACTAATCTGTGTCCATCTGCGTTAATATGTGGCTGATACTATTTTAGCCACAGATTAACACCGATTTCACTTATTACACCCATATAATCATATCTGCATTGCCGGGTTGGCGCCATGTTTTCAACCGACCAGAACAAATTAAAAAGTCTCAAAAACGAGACCAAAAAAAGAAGTAAAATTATTAGTGCGGAGAGCACAAGTTAAACCCACTTGAACCGAACATGAAACACAGGAGTATGGTATGAAACATGTAAGAATAATCGCAGTCGTGCTTGCTCTTGCACTCGCAATTGCATTCAGCGGCTGTGTGGACTCGGATTCTGGCAAACAGAAGGAATCGCAAGGAGATGGTGCACCGCGCGGAGATAGCTCACCATCTGGAACAGCACATTATCTCGACCTGATCGATGTGACTTCCATGCACTACAAAGCGATCATATCCAGTGATGATGGGGATGCGACCGTATTTGAGGAATGGCGCAAGAAATTTGGAGATACGTGGTTCTTCAAATTGGTACTCACCAGTAATGAGGGCGCGGATTCGATGACCGTTCTCCAGAACGCGGACGGGATATATATGATAGATGAGGAGAGCAACACAGCGATCAAAACCGGAGAATGTTCCGAGGATAACACCGGATTTGGAAACCCATTCCGGGTGGAGTATGGTTGCTATAGTGATGATTCTGCATGGGATGATAGCTGGATCACAGACAGCGACACAACGCGTATAGGTCGCAAAGCCGTCAAACTGGACTACGGTAAGATATGGCAACTTTCCGGAGCACTTAGCGGAGAAGATATTGACATAAAAAGATCTGATCTAATCGTGGACAAACAGACCGGGTTCACGCTGCTGCTCGACTGGGCATACATGCACGAGGGCAAATCCGAGAGCTTGCACTACGAGGTTACCGAGTTTGATGTGGATACGAATATCCCGGACGACACGTTCAGCATCCCTGCCGGTGCGGAGATAGTTGATCCCGCGGCGCTTGGCGGAATGGGTGATGAGATTCCGGACGGGATGCCTGATGGACCCGGAGTGCCTCCGCTTCCCGAGTGATGGGTGTCAAAACCCATCTTTTTTTGTTTACAGTCGTTGTGAATATGTCGGTTGAAACGACCAGAAGTTTCCGTCCAACAACTTTGCAACCGCCCGATCCCGATATCTGAATCATGAACCGAATACGTGCATGTCTCTATCTCTCGGTCTTTGTGATCATGGGGCTCTCGGATGCGGTTGTGCCAATTCTCCCAAAACTTTCTGATGATCCATCTGTGCAGAGCATAATATTCTCCGCGTACTTTGCAGGTGCACTCGTCTCGGTGACCCCATTCGGAATGCTTGCGGACCGGTACGGAAATGCGCGGTTTATCCTGCTCAGTATCGTTCTGACAATCACATCCGGACTCTTGATCTTCTTATCCACTTCCTCCCATGTCCTCGTATCTGCGCGTTTTGTTGAAGGGTGCGCCTGCGGGGCTTTCTTTCCGGCAGCGTTCTCGATGCTTGCGAAATTTAAGAATCGAAGGCAGTGCCTCGGAGAGTTTATTTTTCTGATCAATATCGGACTTGCTCTCGGGGTTATAGTCGCTGCCGAACTTACACGCTATCATCTGAAATGCGGAATACTAACATGTGTCTTGCTCGCCATCCCCGCGCTGGTGCTTGCGATTTCACTGAAACAAGACTCTGATGATCCGGATATCCCGCATGCGCCGCAGAGGATCTCGGGGATATTTATGATCCTTTCCGATGCGCGGTATCTACAGATATGGGTGATCGCATTCGTCTTATTTGGTATGACTGGGGTTATTGTTGCTTATTTCCCCTCCTTTGCAGATATAACTCCGTCTTCTCTGGGGCTTGCGCTTTCCGGCGTCTATTTTGGGGCGATGGCAACCTCGCTCATCGGAGGTCGTGCGCGCACCACTGAACGCTGGCTGATCAGGGCAGGCGCGCTGATAACAGGAATCGGCATCGCGGCGACTTTATACCATCCGATCGGACTTACCATCATGGGTGCCGGATCAGGGTTTGCGATGGTCGGGCTTGTCGCAGGGGTTGCATCTCTCGGTTCTGATCATGGCATGGCGATGGGGGTCTTTAATACCTGCACTTATGCCGGATTTGCAGCACTTCCGGTACTTGCAGCAGGAATTCTATGGTATGTCGATTATACGACGCTCTTCAGAATCGCCGGAATCGCTGTGGGCGCGCTCGCCCTCTTTCCGTTGAATGCACTTGCAGTGAAGCGGTGATACTCTACATCTCATGCAGATGTTCGAGCAAAGTGGTATGGCGTGATAACCCCACCACGCCGCAAGGTTTATATAACATTGGGTTACAGTTGTATGACATGCGAGCGGGTTTCTAAAAACTCTTTTAAACCACACTAACCCCCACTCCCCACTTCCCACACTCCCGCTCGCATATCTTTATCACAAGTTATTCAGTTTTGACTATGACTGCGGTCTAATGAGTGATGGGTTTGTGTATGGCAATGCCAGATGTGAATATGTTAGGATTATGGTAAATATCCTGTTGAACCGCAAGGTTTAAATAATACAACAACACAATATAACATATATGCGAGCGGGTTTTTAAAAAAACTCTTCTTTTACCACACTACCCCCCCCAACTCCACACTCCCGCTCGCATATCTCTTTCTACTTTATAGATTCACGGCAGAAGACTTCGCTACTTGCAGCGGGGATGAATGCCGCCCGAGTGAGGTGTGAGGTGTGGCAGGCGCTACGCGTTCGGGATATTGGGGACTTTTTGATTTGTTCTGGTCGGTTGAATACATGACGCCAACCCGCCAAGTATAACTATGATTATATGGGTATAATCAGTGAAACAGGTGTTAATTTGTGGATAAAACAGTATCAGCTACAGATTAATGCAGACGAACATATATTAACGGTGTAAACAACTTTTAAGATCAATAGTTTGCCATTATGGCAGTTGTAGTTGTGTAATACAATCCGACGTTCCCAGAAAATAAAAAAAGACTTGGATATTGAAGGAAAATTGGAAACGAGCAATTGTTTCCAGCAATAGTTACCTTAAAACTCTGGAAAAAATTAAGAGGACGAAAGATACGAAAAAGAAATCGTCGGAGTGATCTGCGAAACCGATCGCCTGTTCTAACTTGGGGGGGTGATGGACGGGGCGCCTTACCCCATCCCTCGTCCTCGTAGATACTCCTTGATCTCATCCACAGTGTAAGTCTCGTAGTGGAATATGCTCGCTGCAAGACATGCATCAGCACCGCACACAAAAGCATCATAGATGTGATCCATCGTGCCGACGCCACCTGACGCGATCACTGGGATATCCACGGCTTCTGAGATTGCTTTCGTCACAGGGACGTCGTAGCCGTCCTTTGTTCCATCCCGATCCTTGCTTGTTAGCAGTATCTCGCCAGCGCCAAAGTCCTGCATCTTCTGCGCCCACTTGATGGCGTCGATTCCGGTGAGCTGCTTGCCGCCATATATAACGACATCATACCATGCGCTGTGTCCGTCTTCGAGCTCGACTGCCGTCATTCCATCGCCTTCCTCAAACCTGCGCTTGCAGTCGATCGCAACGACGATTTTGTCAGACCCAAACGCGTCAGAGACCTCCTTGATCAGTTCCGGGTTCTTGACTGCTGCGGTGTTGATTCCGACCTTGTCTGCGCCTGCGCCAAGCACCCGCTCAAAGTCTGAGAAGCTCGCAATTCCGCCGCCTACGCAGAACGGAATCGTTACAACATCTGCGACCCTTCTGATCACGTCGGTCATCGTGGCTCTGTCATCGGTCGAGGCTGAGATATCCAGAAATACCAGTTCATCGGCTCTCTGCTCTACATACCGCCTGGCAAGTTCTACCGGGTCGCCCGCATATCGCAGGCTCTCAAACTCGATTCCCTTTACGACCACTGCTTTACCGCTCTCGTTAAAGGTCGTATCGAGACATGGGATTATTCGTTTTGTTGTCATTGAGATACACCTGAATCATGAATCATCTGCCATATAACTAAACCACTTCCATCGTTGACGGTGGCTTTGTCGCAATGCCGTACGTTACGCTCACGACACCAGGAACTTCGCTTGTGATCCGCTCAGCCAGCCGTTCCAGCAGATCGTAGGGCAGTCTCGTCGGTCGTGCGGTTCTTGCATCGACGCTCTCCCAGCATCTGATCTCGATCTGTGTGCCATAGTCCCGCGCTCCGTTTCTCATGCCCGTGACCCGGTCCTCGTGTAGGATCGCCATGTACTGAAAAGCTCCTATATCTGCCAGTTCTTTCTCGAGGATCACTGTTGCCTGCCTGACGGTCTCGATCCGCTCAGGGGTCGCCTCCCCGATCACACGAGCGGCAAGCGCGGGTCCCGGAAACGGCATCCTGTTGTAGATGGATTCTGATAAGCCAAGTGCTTCTGCAACCTTCCGAACACCGTCCTTTCGCAGCTGTATCAGCGGTTCTATGATCTTGTATCCAAACGTCTTCTCCGGATCGATTCCGAGTTGTAGAAAGACGTTGTGCTGCCTCTTGATCCCTGCAACGGTCTCATCTACGTCTGTAAGAATCGTTCCCTGCAGGAGGTGTTTTGCCCCGCTCTCCTTAACGAGCCTGCCAAAGACGTCCTTGTAGAATGTCTGAGTGATCGCTTCCCGCTTCTCTTCAGGGTCGGTAATCCCACTCATTGCATCGAAGAACTCGGTTCTGGCATCGATGACCTCCACGTGTACGCCGAGGTCTTTGAAGACCGAGACGATCCACTCTGGTTCCCCCTGTCTCATGATACCGTTATCGACGAAATACGTCTTGAGCCGATCTCCAAGAGCGCGGTGCCCAAGCATGGTGACCGCGGATGAATCGACGCCTCCCGAGAGTGCGTTTATCGCAAGACCATCTCCGACGGTTTCGGATATCGCGCTTACCTGCTGTTCTATGAATTTTTCTGAATTTAGAGCTTCTACG
Source organism: Methanobacteriota archaeon (assembly GCA_034659035.1). GTDB lineage: Archaea > Halobacteriota > Methanosarcinia > Methanosarcinales > Methanogasteraceae > Methanogaster_A. The sequence continues at coordinate 973 of JAYEGI010000006.1, read as the reverse complement.
GTTATTTCTTCCATGTGTCAGTCTCCATAAGATTGTGTATCTATGATCGATCAACGCTGGCGGGATACTTAAAATATATGATGGAACAAACTTCACCAGATACGGCAATCATATTAGCGAGCCACTTCTTGGGCTGGCTGCACCGATCGTATGCATTTTTGGAATATGGGGAATATACAAAAGGACATAAGAATGGCGACATCTCAAGATGAATGAAGCGAGGGGAGTGATGCGATTCGCATGAATATGCCCCCATCAAGCATATCAGACGCATTAAAAGACGCTGGCATTATGGATACTCGCCTGCCTGCAATGCGGCACATGCAACGGAAGCTGCCCGTCGGGACGCTACATGGAAATGGTCACGCGAAAGATCATCAAGAATGGTGATGCGCACATGATTAGTGAAACCAAAATATCAAGCGGAAATTCAACGATAATCCGGCAGAGATCAGAAGATCGCTTGGAACCAACCCCGGCGACATCCTGATCCGGACTCTTGACAACCATGAAATAAAGGTAAAGCTACGGAAGAAGATTCAGTTTAAGGACATTGTGGGTCTGATTGAAGGAGGAGGAGATTCCGTAGCTGCAAAAAATAATATCCAATATGGTAAATAAATAATTTTTGTTTGTTAGTTTTATTATATTGTTATAGTAGATACTAAAGATCAGTGGTATGGAAAAGCCCTCGAACTATCAGAGTATATTGAGTCTAATATCAATGTTGTACCCAGTTTCATCATCTCAGAAGTTGTAACTGAGATTGGCCGGAGAAGCGTCGGAAAAGCTGCTTATGATATAACTACTCAGGTATGTTGATCGGTCTCCCGATTGCGATCCTGTATCTGACATTCCGCACGTACATGTTAATCCCAGATCATTTTTACTGATAGCGTTTTTAGGTATCTAAAAAATATTATTTTTATACTGTAACTTACAGTCTTCAGGCAAATCCCAAACCCCAAACATT
>JAYEGI010000005.1:0-6396 GCA_034659035.1 Methanobacteriota archaeon | reverse complement strand
CGTCCTTGTAGTATATGATCGCCCGCACCTTGCTGATCGGTTTTATGCTTCCGAGATCGAACTGTATCCAGCATGGTGGGCCGTCGTACCTTGTTGTGAACCAGCGGGTTCCTTTGTTGTCATCGATTGCCTTTGCTGGCGCATACGTGCTGCTGTAGCACGATGATGCTGTTGCAGCGACCGGATTGACCCACAGTCCAGATCCGGATTCTATTACTGCGATCGCTACGGTGTCTGATCCGGTGGCTCCGTCGTCATCGGTCACTGTGAGTGCTGCCGTGTACGTTCCTGCATTGTTGTAGATATGGGTTGGATTCTGCGATGTTGAACTTCCACCATCGCCAAATGTCCATTTGTACGAGACGACCGTGCTATCGCTGTCAGTTCCTGTGCCCGTGAACGCTACTGTAAGTGGTGCAGTCCCGCTTGCCGGGTTTGCAGATACTCCTGCAACCGGTGGCTGGTTTGCCGGTTCCGTAACTGTGATCGCTACGGTGTCGGTTCCGGTTGCTCCGTCGTCATCGGTCACTTTGAGTGTTGCCGTGTACGTTCCGGGACTGGTATATGTGTGGGTTGGATTCTGTGATGTTGAACTCTCGCCATCTCCAAAAGCCCATTTGTACGAGACGATGGTACCATCACCGTCCACCCCAGTTCCTGTGAACGCTACGTTAAGCGGTGCAGTCCCGCTTATCGGGTTTGCAGATGCTCCTGCAACCGGTGGCTGGTTTGCCGGTTCCGTAACTGTGATCGCTACGGTGTCGGTTCCGGTTGCTCCGTCGTCATCGGTCACTTTGAGTGTTGCCGTGTACGTTCCGGGACTGGTGTATGTGTGGGTTGGATTCTGTGATGTTGAACTCTCGCCATCTCCAAAAGCCCATTTGTACGAGACGACGGTACCATCACCGTCCACCCCAGTTCCTGTGAACGCTACGTTAAGCGGTGCAGTCCCGCTTATCGGGTTTGCAGATACTCCTGCAACCGGTGGCTGGTTCGCATCCCCTCCCACATACGCATCAAACTCGGTACACTGTCCGTACATCCGAGCAAAGCCGGTCTCGTGTAACCGGATGTACCTGGCATCGGTCTGTGCAAATGGAATTTCCACAAAGGTACCGCCCTCTGTCACAAGGAACCCTGATACCACAGTATTCCAGTTCTTGGCATCGTTTGAGACCTGGACATCAAGCGTCATAGGAACGTCCTTGTAGTATATGATCGCCCGCACCTTGCTGATCGGTTTTATGCTTCCGAGATCGAACTGTATCCAGCATGGTGGGCCGTCGTACCTTGTTGTGAACCAGCGGGTTCCTTTGTTGTCATCGATTGCCTTTGCTGGCGCATACGTGCTGCTGTAGCACGATGATGCTGTTGCAGCGACCGGATTGACCCACAGTCCAGATCCGGATTCTATTACTGCGATCGCTACGGTGTCTGATCCGGTGGCTCCGTCGTCATCGGTCACTGTGAGTGCTGCCGTGTACGTTCCTGCATTGTTGTAGATATGGGTTGGATTCTGCGATGTTGAACTTCCACCATCGCCAAATGTCCATTTGTACGAGACGACCGTGCTATCGCTGTCAGTTCCTGTGCCCGTGAACGCTACTGTAAGTGGTGCAGTCCCGCTTGCCGGGTTTGCAGATACTCCTGCAACCGGTGGCTGGTTTGTCCCCCCGTGGACTATGCCGGTAACAGCATACGCATAATTATACTTCTCGAGAGTTCCGTACTTCACTCTTGCATAGCCATGCTCACCCCAGCCTGAGCCCCAACTGTTCTTGATGATCCAGCAACCATCGGAATCATCCCAGCCGGCCAGTACAACCGCATGGTTTGCCCACCCGACTCCGTCAGTGGCTGACCACGACGGTTCATAGACACCGCTTCTGTAATAATACCAGTCGTCTGGTGCCGACAGCAAGACAGACAGTGGACCATACTCCTGAAGAGCGGACTTAAATGCGTCTTTCGATGCTGATACATATTTGTAATTTTCGATCTTCCATGGATTCTCTGCCCAGCCAGAGCATGGCGTACATGCGCCGTTATGTCTGGTGTATGGGAAACAACTCTCCTCTGACACTCCCGTGTCCTTCACATACTTAAGTGCCCAGTCGGGCCATCCGCCCCCACAATTTCCGGCACTGCAACAATCAGATACAAGATGCTGCTCTGATAGATCCACATCAATATCCGGATCGTTTGCCCGGATGTTGACCACTGCCTCGACAACACCAAGCGCGCTAAACGCCCAGCAACCTCCACACGAACCCTGACTCTTAACCGGTGTCATCCAGTCCTTGCTATCCTTGTTGCGCCAGTCGAATGATTCGGCATAAGTGGCACATGCCCGCACAGGCGGTTGCGCAATCTGCGCGTCGTTTGGAATCGGACCTATTCTTGCGCCGCATAATTGCTTCTTCTCCTCTACCGTAAGTTCAGATACAGACGTTTCGCCTGCTGTCCAGTTACCCCCGTTTGCGTCTATTGCCTTCTGTATGGCATTCATTCCCTCAAGTTCAACTTGTGATACGGACATATTAACCGGACTTGCCGAAACCGTGCAGAGCATGGCCGATAATATAACCAATATCGCCAAGATGTTTGTTACCTTGTGTTTGTTCATCGTGTTTACCCCTTTTGGTGATTTTGGCTGCGCCATCGACAGCCTCCACAGAGCCGATGTGCCAACCGCTAATATGATCGGATTCTGCCTTTGAATCGGTGCAGAATCTTTTCACATTATTATTATCATAATGAGTTATAATCGTATATAAACTTTTTGGAAAGTTGATGTTGTTGGGCAGTCCCAAAACCTTCAGAAGGAAAAGAGATATAGTCAGTCGGGTGAATGAAAACTCTACTTTGCATGATAGCGAGGCGACGGTATGAAGACCACCCACATTATCGTAACCGGCAGGGTGCAAGGCGTAGGATTCAGATACTTCACGGTGAGATGCGCAAACGATCTCGGTCTCTGTGGCTGGGTCAGAAACCTGCCAGATGGTAGCGTTGAGATCGCAATCCAGGGACCGAGCGAGAAGATCGAAGAGATGACCGGGCGGCTCAGGCAAGGTCCCGGGGCTGCAAACGTCTCGGGTCTGGAGATCGAAGAAATTGAGTCCGGGTCAGAGGAAATGTCTGGATTTGCCATGAGGTTTTAAATGGATGCCAACCTGATCGAAAAATTGGAAAATATACGGGGATTTTCAATCATAAAGAGCGAAGAGAGCCAGATACTGGTGGATATCAGCGATTTCGGGATGAACACGTCAGAACTGATCTGCAGCCTCTCTGAGCACGGAATTGAGGTGCATGAGTGTGGCAAGGACTGTATCCGGATCGATGCGGAGTTCATGAACCAGAAACTGATCGATGTGATCAGCAGCGCGATAGCCGAGTGGGGGCGGAATCTAGCCAGAAGAAATATTGAGGATGTGCTTAAGGGAGGAAGACTCGTGGGCAGAAGAGATTGTGAATATTATCCATGTCATTTCGAGGGGCAGGACTGCACGTTCTGTTTCTGCCCGTTTTATCCGTGTAACGACGAGCGCACAGGCGGCAAGTATGTCAAAAGTTCGACTGGCGGAACGGTCTGGAGTTGCGTTGACTGCACAATCGTCCACGAGCCAGAGGTTGCGGAGGAGATACTTGTTGCGCTGATGGCGCTCAAACCCGGGGAAGATATGCGATCCGTGTTTGAGAGTGTGGTCGTAAAGCACCTGCTCAGTCGTGTTGGTACGAAATCGCGAGATTGACAAACCCAAAATCCAAAAGTACCCGCCGCACCAATAACCCTTGAAACCATGACCCTCATAGAAGCAGAAGCAAAATACATCCAGCCCACTTACACCCGCCAGCCCATCACCCTAACCCGCGGCAGCGGTGCCCGGGTATGGGACGCAGAAGGCAACGAGTACATCGACTGTATCGCAGGGGTTGCTGTGAACGTCTGCGGGCACTGCCACCCGAAAGTTGTTGAAGCGATCCGGACGCAGGCAGAGACGCTTATACACACCTCGAACCTCTACTACACCGAGCCACAGATAAAACTCGCAGAGGAACTTAGCCAACTGACCGGACTCGACCGCATCTTCTTTTGCAACTCGGGAACCGAAGCTGTCGAGGCTGCCATGAAACTTGCGCGCCGTAGCACAGGAAGAACCGATTTCATCGCAAGCGAGAACTCGTTTCACGGAAGGACGCTTGGGGCGCTCAGTCTCACGCATACAGAGAAGTACCGAAAACCCTTCGAGCCGCTCATCCCGGGCGTCACATTCGTGAAATACGACGATGCGGCAGCGGTCGCCGAGGCAATCACGCCGGATACGGCAGCCGTGGTCCTCGAAGCGGTTCAGGGAGAAGGCGGAATCCACATCGCATCCACAGATTATCTCCGCGAGGTGCGAGAGATATGCGACTCAAACGATGTCCTGCTGATCATCGATGAGGTCCAGACCGGGTTTGGGAGAACCGGCGCATGGTTTGCTTACGAGCATTATGGGATTGCGCCTGACATCATGACCATGGCGAAAGCCCTTGGCAGCGGATTTCCAATCGGCGCGATGGCATCACGAGAGGATCTAACATTCGGGCGCGGCGAACACGGTGCAACATTCGCGGGAAGTCCGCTTGCATGTGCAGCAGCGCTTGCAACGATTGGTGTGATCAGGGACGGGGGACTTGTGGAGCGGTCAAGGACGCTTGGTGCCCGCCTCCGAGAGGGTTTGCAATCGATTGAGTCGCTTGCCGGAAACCGGGTGCGAGAGGTGCGAGGTATCGGACTTATGGTAGGGATCGACTTCGAGACCGGATGTGGCGATCTGGTGAATATGGCAAGAGAACGCGGCGTACTCCTGAACTGCACTGCTGATACTGTGCTCCGGTTCCTGCCGCCGCTTGTGATCACAGAAAGTGATCTCGACCGGGTTATGGCTGTGGTTGGGCAGCTTTGAGACAAGCTTTCACAAAAAACCTATTTCGTCCTGATCGATCCGCAGAACGTTGCGTGTAGGTCAGTCCCCAACGATCTGCACGACCAACTTCCGGTCTCTTGGGCGGTTGTCCAGATCGATGAAGATGATCTGCTGCCACGTCCCGAGTTGCATCCTGCCACCGGAAAACGGCACCGAGAGACTCGGACCAAGCAGCGCTGCCCGCACATGGGAGTGTCCGTTACCATCGCCCCACTTCAGGTTGTGCGCATACTCGATGTTCTGCGGCGCAATCCGCTCAAGCATATCCTTGAGATCAGAGATCAGACCGGATTCGCACTCGATCGTTGTCACCGCACCGGTAGCTCCGGGCGCAAATATCGTGGCGGTTCCGTCGGAGAGTCCTGAGTTCGAGATCGCGTCAGAGACATCATCGGTTATGTCGATGATGTCTGCATTCCCGCCTGTTGAGAAGCTTAAGTAATGGGTGCTGACAGCCACGGTCATTTTCCAAAATCAGCCAGTTTTAATCCTGCCGCACTGATTACGAGGATGAATATTAGTAGCGCTGCCAGAAAACCAATTCCTCCTGCGTTGATGCGGTATAATATGGCACACATCAGGATAAATAAGAGCACCGCGCCTATCGATGCTGTGATCTCAAATGTCGGTTTATTCATCGGTGTTGGTATCGGCACGAGGGGTTAAAAGATTAACTTACATTCGATTGTGCCCGATCATGTATCTTCTGGCAAGAAAAATAACCGCGGAGGGCGCAGAGGAACGCTATAAGTGTTTAGCCTTTTATTTCCTCTCCGCGTCCCTCTATTTTTGATGTCACAACATCGATAAGAACACCATACACCAGTCCAAATCCTACAACTATCCATGCAACATCGAATATTGCCATCGCCATACTGACCACAACCCCCATTATTGCGCCGCGCAGTGCCGGATGAAGATCGATGTTATCTGCAATCCCGATAAGCGCCCTGTTGTATACGATACCGATCAGCATAAATGTACCGAATTCCTCTGGAACCTGGTGATCGTTCCGTACATACAGAAGAGACCGCAGAGTATGCCCAGAATCGTTGCTATGACGAGCCTTTTAACATTCATATTCCACCTCTTTATAGTTTATATTTTGGAAGAAGTCTTCAACTTCCACAACCCATGCATCAGATAGTCTATTGCTCTTAATTTGACGAGGAGGGTGCCAGACTAATCCCTTCTTCTCAGCACCATGAGTTTCTCTCCGGGTGCGACCCCTGAATCCTTCCTGATATCGACCGGAACCGCAATATGCCCTTTCTCGCTCACGGCGTATAATTTTCGTAACTACTCAGGTATGTTGATTGGTCTCCCGATTGCGATCCTGTATTTTCTGGCAAGAAAAATAACCGCGGAGGGCGCAGAGGAACGCTAGAAGCACTTAACTGTTTATTTCCCCTCTGCGCCT
>JAYEGI010000004.1:0-6403 GCA_034659035.1 Methanobacteriota archaeon | reverse complement strand
TTGACCGCGCAGACGTTGCCATCCGCACGATCTACAGTGGGATTACCCCAAATGGAGGGGGTAGCCGGTTAGGCAATCTGTGATGTAGCTTCTTGTCGATAGGCAAAGGACGCGGAGGAACGCAGAGGATCGGATCGGTCTTAAAACTCTGCGCCCTCTGCGTTCTCCGCGGTGATAAATCACTGGATTTTTAGAATTGCCAAAAAAAGAAAGATGATGGAGGGATTGCCCCCTTCATCTGCCATCACATATACCGCCGCCTACTCCCTGCGCCGCATCATCGCGTAAGCGACTGCAAGCATCCCCGCGATCACAAAGACCATGGTGAAGCCCGCCGCACCATTCTTCTGCGCCGTTGTAGCCGTCCCTTCCGCCGTCGTTGTAGTCGTCTTTGCCGCAGCGGGTTTCGCCTTCGTCGATGCTGGCGTCACGCGCTCGCCCGGCGGCGCAGCCGTTGCGTCTGCTGCCGGTCCTTTCGTTGCGGTAATGGTGTGCGCCGGGGTATCGGACCAGCCTGGCGGATATGTGCCGCCACCGCCACCGCCACCGCTGCCGGATGGAGTCGATGCCGCTTTTGAACCGAAGAGCCCGAAGGGGCAGAGGTGGCTCACGTCAACATAGACACATGTTCCGGATCTGGTACTGGGCAGCTTCACCCACTTCTCTGCGGTGCTGTTATACTTCCATATCGCAAGAGTACTTGCATCGATACCCAGGGCAGCGCGTGTTGTAGCGTTGTAGCATATCTTGATGCGGATCGTACCGTTTCCTGCTGCCAGTTCATCGAGGATGCTCTGGCTCACGTTGACGGTGACGCCGCTCACAGCCATATCATCATCCCCAAGACCGTCGCGTGGCTTGGATGAATTGACCTCGGATGAGTTTGTGGCGTTTCCGATTGCAGTTATGTTGATCCATCCGGTCACAGCCCCACCGAGGTCGCAGGTTACGGTTGCATCGCCGGATGTGGTAGTAGCAGACCCATTGATCATAGACGTGTTATTTGTTTCGGCATCGTCCACGGTCACCTGTACCTCGTCGCTCGTCTTACTACCGTTCCTTGCGGTTATGTAGGTTCTTCCCACATGATCTGCCGTGAAGTTCGTGACACTGTCGTTTATCCGGGCGAACGATCCGATGTATACATCGCGGATAGCCCAGTCAAATACGAAGTACTCGGATATCTCCTCACCGTCTTGAGCGTAACCTCTGGCTCTGAAGTCTTGCGACTCATTGACGCCCAATATCTTCGAGGTAGGTGTCACGTTGATATGATGAAGTGGTGGCACGCCCATCGGCGCAAAGACGCTGAACGTCGTGATGTTCACACCAACGACATTGCCTGTGGTATCCAGATACCGTCCATTATCCCAGTCGTCTTTGACCCACGCTGTGCCGTTGTGCTTCCACACCGAAAGACTCGCTTCGACCAGATCGTTGAGATCAGAGTCGGAATAACTGAAGTTCAGGTACATCCATGCTCCGGCACTCTGGTTCGTGGCACTGATGAACTTGCTGATGTTGCGCAATCCGGTCGGTGGGTCTTCCGGTGAACCCACCCCCTCGAGCGATACATCTCCGCTGTAAGTGAAGGAGACTGTTGTGCCGTTTAAGGTGTTGTCTGCGAAGGTGTTGGATGGTGAGTTATCGATGTAGATGTCCCAGTTGCTGTTGTCTGATGCGGCGTTGCTTGTTAGCTTGTTGCTGCTCGACTCATCCAGATAGATGCCGTAGTCGTTGCCCGATGCGTTGTTGCCCACGAGCGTGTTGTTGCTCGAAAACTCCAGCATGATGCCGCCACTCAATGATGGTTTGGCTGGAAAGTCGGGGGCGACACCGTTCGAGTTTGCGGTGTTGCCCACGAGCGTGTTGTTGCTTGAAGAAGACAGGTAGATTCCGCGGTAGTTGCTTGATGCGTTGTTATCTGAGATGGTGCAGTGCTGCCTCCCGTTGAGATAAATACCTGCATCGTTCAGGGCACCGATCACAGTAAACCCTGAGATATTCACCCAGTCCGCAGCCACATCGAAGATGGGATCCGAAGTCGAATCCGCCCTTACATTCACCACATCAGCGCCCTCGCCTACAAGCGTGAGATGCGCTGTTCCGATGTTCACGTTCTCGGTGTAATATCCCGCCGCAACACAGATCGTATCGCCGCTGCTCGCAGCATCGACCGCCACCTGTATCGGTGTCGTAGCGTCTGCATTGAACGCGCCGCCGTCACGCCACCAGCCGGATGTGTTGACGCAGATGTCGCCGCAGGCGCAGCTGAATGTTGCTACCACCCTGGCGCGGAGACATGCGTTCGTACCACCACTTGCCAGATCCGTCCACTGACCAATACTGCTGTGCCTCCTAAAACTCACATTGGTCTGTATATCCGGACTGACCATCCCTGAATTTTCGCATTCAACAGGTATGGGGTAATTATAACCCGGCGTGGTCATATTGACGCCAACCGTAAATTGCTGACCTGCATCCATCGGAATCGGAGTGTTCAGTGGTATGGAGTAATATCCCAACTCTTGACAGGTGCCGGTTTGGTTTGTAAGCTCATTTCCAAAGAAGCCGCCCCATACGTAGATCTCATACTCGGCATTGTTGCTTGTCGTCCAGAAATCGATATGGGTTACATCCCCTGAGTGATCCGCTGTAAAGACGCTTGCCATCCATGCGCCATCGTTGCCGATGTAGCCCTCTCCATCTACAAAACCAGACTCATCCCAGTAGAGCAGTTCTTCACCAGGCACCGGGTCTTTATACTCGAGATAGGCTATTTCCTTAACACAACTTGAGTTGTATGCAAGGTAAAAATAGCCGTCATTTCCCCAACCTGTGCCCCAGCTGTTCTTGACGATCCATGCACCTGTTCCGGTATGGTCTGTGTCGGGATGCGGGACCGAATCATTCCAGCCTATGATTGATACTAAGTGATTAGGAGATTCAGGTCCTGGGTAGTAGTCATAAATGGTTCCCCACGTCGGAACATTATACAAATTCACACACTCAGAAGTATTTGTGTAATAGAAAGACGTTGTAACCGGTCCGTGATCATGCACCGCGTTCTTTATCACGTCGATTTCGGACCCATTATCCGTTACAAGCCGGTATCCGTCAACTCTCTTGACAGGTGCACAATCATCGCATATACACGACCCATCACAATTCAAATCTGTGATGTTGTAAGGGTTGCATGATTCCGGAACCGAACCTTTCTTGATGAAAACCTCGCTGGCTATATAACTGTTCCCACCTGCATTGCAGGGGTCGTCATTGTTGTCATACATACGTGTCCGTGAACGGTCAACGCAGAGAGCTATGCTCTGCTCGGAGAAATTGTACTCTGCGCCCTCATTTATCAGAACTGCTGATTCCAGTACAGATGTGGTTCCGCATGTCCAGCAGGTGCCGCAGCCATCCTGGTCTTTGACCGGGGTCACGTTGTTGGAATCTCTCCAGTCAAAGCTGGAAATCGCACATGGCGCTTGAATTCTCTTAACCGGGATCTCGTCCAGATGGCTCAAGTCCATGGATGGGGGAATGTAGCCGCATTTGTGGGAGTGTTCTGTCGCCGCACCCGGTGCCTGCACGCTACCGCTAACACTGCCCACCGACATATTTCCGTTGCCGGTTGCATTGTACGCCCACACCTCGATGTTCGCCCAACCACCCGGACCAACACTCTTATCCAGGAACATTGCGGTTCCGTTGTACCACATGCCGTTCATGCTAACGTTGAATGAGTCTGTCACGTTGTCGTTCTCAGGGTTGATGTCTTCAGACCATGTGTAATTGACCCAATGTTCACCAGTGTTGTTGTTCAGTTCCACTGGAGTCGGTGGGATGTCGGCGTTTGCAAACATCACGGCCATCGCCAGCACCATAGCTCCTATCAGTATGTGCTTTATTCGTTTCATGTCTTATAGTCCTCATTTAGTATGTTATTAATTAAATATAATTAGCTATCTGTAATAGTGGCTACACTCCCCCATCCATCGTCTGCAAAGCAGCAGAAGAGAATACATGCCGGAAGTAAAGCCGTGACCGGTTGCATCTGTAAGCAACCCCACGATCCCGTACAGCGATACCGGACAGTCCGACGTTCCGCGGCGTTGTATGTACGATTACCTGCGCCTTCGTGTACTGTTTTTGTTTCCACACTATATCCCCACAGGGATGTTCTTACGCGTCCGCACCATGAGCGATAGTTCGCGCAAAAGCCGTTGCACGGGTTTTTTTAAACCCACACTCTTATGTTCGTCAGTTGATACGCTCCTGCCATATCAGGAGCCGTTAGTAGTATAATGCCTCTTCTGCTGCCTTTTTCCAGTTGCCTCCTTTGTCCTATCTTCTGGCACCGAGACCCCTCAGGGTCCTGGACGGTATCACGTCACACAACCCATACTCACCAGCCGATTACATCATTATTCGTGCACAATATAGTATAAGTGTTGTGGTGAGTGATAGGAGTCTTTTTATTATTTTCTGGGAACGTCAGAGTGTCTTACGCAACCACAACTGCCATAATGGGGAACTATCGATCTGAAAAGTAATTTACACCACTAATCTTAGTCCATCTGCATTAATCTGTGGCTGATACTATTTTAGCTACAAATTAACACCTATTTCACTGATTACACCCATCTAATAATATTTGTATTTGTCGTGTTGGCGTCATATTTTCAACCGACCAGAACAAATTAAAAAGTCTCGAAACCATAGACCTATATGGATAGTGCTCAAATCGCACGATCTTCAGATACCTCACCCGATCCCGTGTACATAGACCTCGCAGTACGCATCACCGTGGCTCAAGAGCTTACTAACCTCAAGTTCAGCCATGCCGTGGAAAGCACAGTGCATCGCACCCCGAAAGATTCCCCTGCAGACATGACACGCCTCGGCGTCATCTGCAAGCGGGCATCTGTTCACCGTGTAATGTGCGGTACTGCCCCTCACATCCCACTCGGACTCGCGCCCGGGTATCTTATCAATCCGTGCAAGCGCATCCTTAAAATTATCAGCAGTCCAGACCTCACCATACTGCCTCTCATAGTTATGTACAACCTGCCTACCAATCCTTCTTCCAAAGACCCGCATGTGCCGGTCAGAGCTGATATTTTTCTCCTTCAAAAACAATGAAAGTTTGCGTAACGGCATATCAAAGACATCCTTGACGCCCACATACTTGAGTAGCTCCCTGATCTTTGTCTCGACCTCTGGTTGATGTTTCAGCGCAATCACGTTACTGGTGATCTGGCAATCGTAATTTAGTCCCGCCGATTCGAGCATACACAAAAAGATGTTTTTAAGTTGATCCACCGCGCGCATACTCCGGTAGCCATGGTGTATCGTTATATCCTCGCCGTCAATATCCATCCGGTTGACGATGCGCGAGGTTTCCGCGACGCGCTTTAAGTCGAGGAGTACCTCCTGTAACGGCACATCCTCTGACAACTTCTCGCAGAGGCATTCGGATGTCATGATCGCTCTTGGTATCTTGCCGATCAGGAGATCCTCGTAGAACTTCCGGTGCAGCGCAACGATCTCGTAGTTTGCCGCGCTGTACTCCCGAATCAACGATCTCCAGAATTCCGGTTTTGCATGAAGTTCCTTAACCGTCTCCTGCATACAACCAACATTCTTTAAAAGATCGTTATATGCCTCATTCGGGCTTGCTCTCTGTTCAAAATCGATCTTGAGTGTATCAAGGTGCGAGCGCATCCCTGTGATCCCAAGCGAGAAGGCGATCAGGTAGGACCCGATGATCCCTGCAAGAAACTTCCGCTTGTCATCGTCTATCCCCTTGATCTCTGTATGGACACTCGATGGGCTCTGGTCGTCATCCGCGGTCATGCTTATCAGTGCGTCCCAGTAGAGACCCGTGCAGAGATTTCGTACCGCTTCCTCGAATTCTGATACGGTTGTCACCTCAGAGGGGTCAAAAACATGATCCAGAACCTCTTTTTCGATGACAAGGTCTTTTGTCTGCGTAAGCATGTAATCGAAGATCGGTTTCGGGACGATTGCCTGATCCTCTCTGATCTCCCGGAGCGTTGCGATCAGGAATGTGGCATCCTTGACACTGCCGTAATACTGCAAAGCGACATCGGTTAAGTCGATGGCATCCCGTATCGCGGCACTGAGATTTCCTTTGTGTTTCTCGAGGAGCGGTTCTATCTTCTTCAGATGTTCATCCTCGAGCGCGATGTGTTTTCTGAGCACCATTGTCTAATCCCGATGTGACACGCATTATAAAAAGCCTTTTGGATAATATACTTCACACCGCCACAACTTGAGCTTTTTCAAACCTCTGAAACCGTAATGTGAGCAAAGAGTCAAGTTCTTCTTTGTAGGTGGTGTCCGTCTGGTTCAGGCAGTTGGTGATGGCATTTTTGAA
>JAYEGI010000003.1:0-6414 GCA_034659035.1 Methanobacteriota archaeon | reverse complement strand
CCTGCAGGCGTAGCATCGATTGATACCGTTCCATCTTCGTCAAGAACAGGAACTCATCCGCGTCCACATGCAGGTCGAGCTGCTCTCGCACCGGAAGTGCGGAAAGATCGTATCGCGTCTTACCTTCGAGGCGGCTCATCTCGATCAGGGCGTTCATGGATCGGGTGCCATGCTCGTATTTTGTCACGTGTAACATTGCCCGCATGACCCCCGCATCGATGTTCAGCTCACCTTCGGAGTTAAAAAGCCCGGAAGCTCTTGGATCATTCTTCAGTAACGTCCGCAGTATCTTTGCTCTGCGAATGGTGAAGACCTCATCGTAATCGTTTTCCCTGCGCTGGCGGTTAGGTCCCATGACGTTGATATGACCCCGGAGCCGGCTGACGAAGTCGGGTCCTTTGGCATCCCGAAACGCATTCTCTGCATCTTCTTCTTTCACAGCATCCTCAGTGGTCTGCGGTTCATCATCACCTCCTTTGAATGAGACCACGGATGAGTCGTTCTCAGGGAGGTTTCGGACGAAGTTCTTGTAGGTAGATTTCGTGCCGCCTGCAAACACAAAGATCGCGTTTCCGGTGGGATGAGTGGATTCTCCGTCCCTGAACTCACCATCCTGCATGGGTGATAGGAAGTATTTCAGCCATCCGAGGCGCTGGTCCTCCAAAGCCGAATCGAATTCATCGAAGAAGACAAACGGCACCTTACCTTCAAGGACGAGGTCTCGCACGTCATGGAATGCAGCGACCAAGTCCTGGTAGCTGCCAAATTGGGAGATGTTAAATATTATGCGTTTGAGTTTATCCCCATCTCTGTCGATGTCTTTTAGTATCTGATTAACACCAAACGATTTACCAGAGCCGGGTGGACCGAAGACCGCAAAGCACAGAGGTTGTTTGGGTTTGGGATTGGCAAGAAACTCGGTGATAAGCTCCCGGATTGCACTGTAGCTTTCTATCTCGGCACGATCGATGGTAGTCAATTCGCCAAACACACCCACCGGCACACCTTCCAAACCTTTGTCGCCTCTGATGACGATCTCCTCTGCCACGCGCTGCCATGTATTACGGGTCTTTTGATAAAGGATCCGCCAGAAGTTGGGGTCAGGATCCTTCAGATCCTCGGGACGCTCGATGGGGCAGGAAGTATAGGCATGGTTGGCGCTGCCCTCCAAGAGTATCTGCTCGGGCGGGTATTCGATTCCAGTGTTAGTCTTAACATATCCGGCTTCAAGAAGCGCACGCGAATAGCCGAGCCCCTGCTCGATTCCAGCCTTTATGCCATGTATGCCGTCTTTTGCCAGATGCCTAACAATCATTGAAGTGAAGATCGAGGTGAGTCCCATCATATGCCCGTCAATCCGGGCAGCTAACCCGCCCTCAAGCGAGGATGGATCGAAAATAAGTGTAGCATTAGCATTCTCTCCACCGCGATGAAGGATATCGCCGTCAGTGCCAAAGAGCACTATGGGGTACGGGCACTGCTGCAACTCCTTGAGTTCATCCAATCTATGTAGTTGAAACACAGAGTCTCTGGCAGTGCGCTCCCACGAGAGTGACTTACTGATATGCACTCCACTGGTCTGGCGGAGATCGCTGGCGTTGATAACCATAATCCGGTTATCCGGACAATTCTTACTCACTTCATCCCATAGCGCACCCGTGATGAGAGGGCCACTCATCTTGTAGACCGCGATGGAGTCTTCCATGTGCTGCAGGGCACTATGCCAGGCATCTATGTGATCTCAAAACCCGTTACCCGCATCGTCAAGCACGATGATATCAGCATCCTCGAAGTCATGTTCTGGCGGCAGTGACTGAGGCGAACCGCTTCTGGAACCGATATATCCAAATGATTTGCTGATGCGCAAAACCTTCTCCTCACCGCCCCGAACCTGGAACCTGTCCAGCATCACATTGGAGTGAATCACCTTATCAGGTGGAATATCCCTCAGTGATTCTGACAACGGCGGTCTGGTCACTCTGGCTGGGATCCCTTCTACTTCAAGCGACTGCTTGGTGAACTTGGTCAATAATGCCGCACCGTCTGGGAGTGCGTCTGCATTTGATGAAGTGTGCTGGCGCCAGTTCCCGCCTTCGTCACCGGTATCGACAGGGTACATAAACCAATCAACAGTCACGTCTCCGGCAACCACAATAACAGGTTCTTTTTCCAACATGTCTCATTCTCTCCTCTGATCGATCTTGATATTCAAAGTTGTAATTGTGCTGATACTACAAATTGCTTCACGCCATCTCTGGCACAGGTGGATGGACGCATGATTTCAGAGATGGTGAGATGTGTGCAGAAGTCCTTGCAAACATATAGGCACCCATGGTCGTACTTAATCTCGTGAGCTTCACCCCTATAAAGCTCGAGGTTCTGGTGCCGATCCTGTGATCACGAATGCGAGCGTTGTGAAGTGAACAACGGAACTTCCGAACCCCGGAAGATCACTCCTTCTAGCCACCAGAATCACTGTAGAATACGTAAAAAGCAGTCCCTCATCATCATCAAATCGAACCCCGAGACTGGTTTTATCCCCCTCAAACGAATCCACAATCATACGCCCTGACACCCCTAACAATCTCTTCCCCAGTATCTGCAATCTTTATCCACCCATCAAAATAGAAGTCGGCATCCCAGTTTCTCGCATGAATAACCTTAAGCCCAGCATCCTCAAGCAGCCCTACCGGTTCCGGCTCTGAATACAGGCGAACATGGGACGGATCACGGAGTTGCTCGATTCTGTTATGATATTCGCTTTTTGCGACATCCCCTGAAGATAGACCCTCCACAAACACGATCTTCCCGCCGCGTTTACAGACGCGAGCCATCTCTGATACAGCCTTTCCAGGATTTGTGAAATGGTGGAATGCGAACCTGCATGACACGATATCAAACGACCCGTCCTCAAATCCAAGCGATTTCACATCCATTACCCTGAAATCGACATTATCAAGACCCCCTCTCTCACTGTATGCCCTCAGCAACCAGAAGCATATCCGGGTCCTGTCACAGCCAGTGACGTTAGCCCCGGAAACCCGTTTTGCAAACTCAAACGCAAGAAATCCATCCCCTGTCGCAACATCCAGCACCTTATCAGACCCCCAGGCACGGTCAGGTCAACGATCAGATTCAGATGATCCATATCAGAGAGGACGCTACTCTTCGAGTACGCGCCCGACCGCCTGCCGAACCGATCCTTTGCCAACTGTTTCGTACGGTGTGCGACGATACCCCCATCCATCCAGGATCTCGAGCAGGAAATCCGGAATCTTTGCACCCCTGTACTCGAAACCTCTAGCGGTCACCGTACCGGCTTCGATATCGATCTCAACCATATTCCCTTCTTTGCAAGGAACCATCGTTCCGGTCTCGATCATAGTATGAGCGAATACCCACATATACTACGCCGATGTCAATCACCAATCACATTCGATAATTTTAAGTGTTTTCATCAACCATACTTTACGAAATGGACGAAAATGTAAGAATCGCTCTGGAACGGCAGAACCCGTGGTGGTTCGGGAAAGAGTTCGAGACCGGAATTGACAGGTTGCAATCACACCCCAGGCTCAGGAAATACATGGAAGCCGGAGAGATCTATGGCGTCAAAATGAGGTTGGATTTGTAGATCACTAAAAACCCCTCGTATCGTCTCATTTTACTCATATCGGTTGAATAAATGTCCTTTACGAAAAGCGATAGTGTTATATGGTAGTTGAACGTTACACTACACTATGAGTTACATCCGAAAGATCATTCGCCACAACAAAAACGGCGAAACCAAGGTTTATTACGCGGAGGTGGAATCCGTTCGAGTTGATGGGAAAGTTGTCCAGCGACACATCCGATCTCTAGGTACTAACCCGGCGTTCCCAACCAATTTCCAAATAGATAACGCACAATTCTCTTATTTAGCGGTTCGACTGATGCAAGGAGATTTAACCCCAAACGAGGTCATTGACATGCTGGAGGGTATGGGGCATCCAGTCATACGCGACACTCTTGAACGCATCGGCATCAACTACGATTTTGGAAAAAAAACATTCTATATCTACCTATTTTACCCGAAGAACTCAAAAGAATCCCGGAAAGATGCCCCATCTGCAAAAAACGGATCTAAACAAAACGAACAGATAAAAGAATAGTTAAAACATTGTCTGGTGTGGTAAGGTTCAATATTTGTTTCAGATACTGCAAGAAACACGGTTCATTCAACGAACCTTTAGTTTCGATCGTTAATCAGATATGTCCTGCTGGTCGCAACTTCGACAGCAAAGTAATGATCACAATCGGAATTTTGCGATGGTATTTCGACTATCAACGAGAAGAGATCCGGAATATTCTTTTGGCGAGGGGAATTCATATCTCAACTGGCGAGATTTCCAACCTGTCTGAAGAGTTTCTGCTAAGGTTTTATGCCCTTCACCAAAGACATGTGCCTCAAATAAAATCCCTTTTTGAAAAACGAGGTGGTATAAGGCTTCATCTGGATGGAACTGGAGAGGCAGGCAACGAAATCGTGTTTATGGCAAAAGAAGGCGAGACCGGGATCACTATAGATGCTCAAATCATCCCAACGGAAAGTAAAAAGTACGTAAAGGAGTTTCTGCAAGCGTTGAACTTGTTATACGGGACTCCAATCGTTGTCGTTAGAGATATGAGCAAACAAATTCGTGATGCTGTAACTGAGGTTTTTCCGGGGGTGAAACAGCAAATATGTCACTACCATTTCGTCAAAAACCCAATTTTTTATACCATTATATGTTTCTCCAATCCATCATAAACGTCTGGCATTTGGCACCCCGCCCAATTGTTCATTCTGATCGTCCCACAATCTTTCACCTTATCCTCAGTTCTTCCTCGATTTCGTTCAGGCGCATCTTCTTTACTTTCGCATAATCCACATGGGCAGGGGTGTTCCACGAGATCGATCAGTGAATCTACTTCCTCTCCTGACCTTTTAAGACTAAAACCCGGCGGACATCCGCACACCATCACCCCAACCCCCGCAGATACAGAAGACTCGCCTCCCCCTCCTCTAGATTACGCGCCTCGATAACAAACCTGCACCCGCTATGATGTTTGTACAGTTCACCCATCACCTCCGCCCACGCAATCGTACCCTCTCCAGTAGGTAGATGCTCGTCCCTCCGGCCATTGTTATCATGAATATGGACATGCACAATCTCTTTCATCCCGAGAAACTCGGACAACACACCGTTCGTGTGCGCATGTCCGACATCAAGCGTCATACTGAGATTCTCCCGGTCCACAAGTTCGATCATGCCAGCCATCTCGTCCGCCCCCTTCCCGAAGATCAAATCCATCCTCGGCATGTTCTCGACGGCGAGTCTGACATCGAGGTCGCAAGCAAAGTCGCAGAGTTGCTGCAGCCCTGCGATGTTCTGCTGCCATGCCAGATCCGGCATCTGCATCCCGAGCGGCGAGAGATAGCCCGGATGCACGACCATCAGGTTTGAAAACTCCGAAGCAACCCGGATGCACGACATTAACTGCCGAAGTACCTCGTCCCAGATCGGATGGTTCAGACTGGCAAGATTCAGGTCTGAAAACGGCAGATGGATCGTTATCGCAAGGTCTGTCGTCTCACAGACCTCCCGCATTTGTGCAAGGTTCTGGCTATCGAGAGCCTGCGTTCCCTCATACACAACCTCCCAGCCGCCAAAGCCAATATCCGCAAGGTCACAAGCCCATTTAAACGGGTCATCGATGACCGATATGGATGAGAAACTGATGTTTTGCAGAGATCTCATTTATCATCGTCCACTGCTTCGTAATCTGCGTCAACCACGTCTTCCTCGCCTGCTTCTGCGGATCCTGCTCCCGCTCCACCTTCCTCTGCCGCCTGTGCAGCCTCCGCACTTTTCTGGTACATTGCGGCTGCGACCGGGTAGATCGCTTCTGTCAGTTCCTCGGTCTTCTTCTTCATCTCTTCTGTGTCCGCACCCTCGATCGCAGCTTTCAGCTCCTCTATGCCCTTCTCTACCGTTTCTCGCTGTTCCGCTGTTACAAGATCGCCTGCCTCTTCAAGGGTCTTCTCTGCCGAGGTTACGAGAGCTTCAGCAGTATTCTTCGCTTCGACTGCCTCTTTCACGTTCTTGTCCTCTTCCGCGTGATCCTCTGCATCCCTGACCATCTGCTTGATCTCTTCGTCAGATAGTCCACCCGGCTTCTTGATCGTGATCGACTGCTCCTTTTCTGTGCCAAGATCTTTCGCAGTCACATTTAAGATGCCGTTTGCATCGATATCGAATGTAACTTCGATCTGCGGAACTCCCCTGGGCGCAGGAGGGATGCCGTCGAGCATAAATCGCCCCATCGTCTCGTTTGCCGATGCGATGCCGCGCTCCCCTTGCAGGACGTGGATCTCGACAGATGGCTGACTGG
>JAYEGI010000002.1:0-6422 GCA_034659035.1 Methanobacteriota archaeon | reverse complement strand
CCTTCATCAGCACTTGAGCCGAACTATCCACCAAACGGTATAATTACCAGAATCCGTCTTACTAATTCAGTAAGCGTCTGGGTCGCACGTATACATGGCTTCATCAAGCAAGATACAGGTATCTCGCTCTTCACCCTTCTATAGCAACGTTGGTTGCCATATGCATCGTAAATTATGTAACATAAAAGTGCTACCCTTCTACGTTGGAGTCTTAGAAGATAAAGGTTTCGCCGGTGTGGTGGCCAAAGCGCATAAGGTGAAGGAGGACGATGACATCAAAATATGCCAATTAAAGACTGTAAACTCTACATAGTAGGCATCGGCCCAGGACATCCGGATTTGATGACCGTCGCCGCGCAACAGGCAATCCTAAAATCTGATTATGTAATCGGTAACACCACCTATCTCAACCAGATCGAGGCATTACTTCCCGGAAAAAAGGTAATAACCAGTTCAATGGGTGAAGAAATTGCCCGCGCCAGACACGCGCTGGAACTGACATCCGGGGGAAATACCGTATCCATCATAAGTGGAGGCGACGCCGGAGTATATGGCATGGCCGGGATCGTGCTGGAGATCGCAGAAAAAGATGGCGCGGGCACGAACGCGGATGCGGATACCCCAATACTGGTAATCCCTGGTGTCACTGCGGCGAATGCGGCAGCAAGCATTCTCGGATCTCCGATCACAAGCGATTTCGCGACTATCAGTCTGAGCGATCTGCTGACGCCGTGGGAGGATATCGAGAAGAGGATCTCAAGCGCTGCCGCTTCCGACTTTGTGATCGTTCTCTATAATCCCAAGAGTCGGAACCGGAATACGAACTTTGCCAGATGCATAGGGATAGTCAGGAGATACAAATCCGGGTCGGTACCGGTGGGACTCATAAAGAATGCATTCAGGGATGAAGAGAGCGCTGTTGTGACAACGCTTGAGCGCGTGCTCGATTACGACGATTTCGTAGATATGCATACCACCGCGATAATCGGAAACAGCGAATCTAGGATCTGGGGGGAGCGGATCATAACACCGAGGGGGTATCACAGAAAGTACGATTATTGATTCCGTGACCGGGCACAGGTGAGGCGAATCGACAGGTTAACCGTTTCATTGCAACGAAACTGTTATGTGCCATAAAATATTAAAACAGCATACATGGACAGAGTGGCAGCAGATGGAACCGAGGAATCTATTGATCGGTTCATCGAGTCTGAAATGATCATCTCAAGAGGATTTATGGTGTCTGTCCAGAGGATGTTCGGAGATGGTTACAAGGCGATCATCAGGAATTTCTCGCGCGAATATGGGGAACAGAGCATTGAGTATCTTTCCGGCGATACGGATATGGTCAACATGACCGAGGTCGAGAGATTGCGGTTATTCTTCGGGCGTGGCGTGAGTGTTGATTATGTGAATGTGGAACTTACGAATGATGAACTGATGCTGACAACGAAACAGTGTAAACACCATCTCGGAAAGGATATGTGTGAGAAGATTGGCATCTCCTCAACCAGAGTCGGTCCTGTCGGCATTCTTGCAACCTGTCTGATACAGAACGTGACAAGCCGGAAGGTTCTTGGCGGGAGGAAGGATGCTGACGAGTACGATGAGACAGAGGAATGCGTCATACGTTTTGATTTAACGGAGAATTGGTTATGGCAACGGCGGAAATGTTAAATAAAGTTTTATCAGATCTTATGAAGACCGGAGGGATCGAATCGAGCGTGATTGCGAGTCGGGACGGGTTGCTCATGGTGTCGTGTATGCAGAAAGGTGATGCCGAGACGTTTGCTGCCATGTCTGCGACGATGCTCGGCGCTGCGGAGACCGCGTCCACGGAACTGGAAAAAGGAATACCAGAGAGAGTGATCGTTGAATCAAAGAACGGGAAATTGATTGCGATCGGTGCCGGACCAAAAGCACTGGTTGTGGTGCTCACCCCATCCGAGATCAGCCTTGGACTTGTGCTCGTGGAACTTGGCAAGGCAGCAGATGAGATTAAGAAGATTCTAACCTAAAAGGTGATTATCATGTGGATCGAACTGAATGGGTGGATGGCAAAACTCCGGTTTTCTGCCTGCCATCTAATACCATACCATCAAAAATGTGGTAGACTGCACGGACATACTTATGCGGTGAGCGTGAAAGTACATGGAGAACGGAATGATGAGTTTATCATTGATTTTGAACTATTAAAGGAGTTGATTGCCGAGATATGCGGCAGTCTCGACCACCACATCATCATAGCCAGAAACGATTCCCGCATAAAGATCAGAGCGGAGGGCAGCGGAGTAATCGTTGATATCGGCGAGAAAAACTACCGGTTCCCGGCAGACGATGTCGTCTTTGTTCCGACCGATTCAACGAGCGCAGAGAGCCTGAGCGAGTATTTTGCATCCGAGATTGCGTCACGGATGGGGTCAAATGTCAACAGGATAGAGGTGCGGATCGACGAGGGAATCGGGCAAGGTGCTGGATGCGTGTTGGATCTCGAGGCGGCATGAAGATGAAAGTACAACAGATACTCTGTTGCTACAACGTTAACATCGATTCGGTGTGCACCGTCGATGGTACAAAGGTTGGGCAGTACATAAGAGATTGTGAGATTGCGGACCCTCCAGATCCAATCGACCTGATCCGCGACATGGATGATCTTCTTGCGCTTCTACTTGTATGCATGAGACGCGGAACCGGCGGCGAGTACCAGCTTGAAACACCTGCTGCCATCAGGGAGTCGTCGTCCATAGTAAAAGATGAATTAGTGCTGCGCCTGGGCGGGAACGCAGGAATCGCTGCGGATGTCCTCTCCAAACTCGGAGCCGCGGCTGTGATCCCGAATGTGGCGTCTCTGTCATGGAAACAGGCAAACTTACTTGCAGGGGACGCTATACGAATTCCGGTTTACAAGGATGGTGACATCGTTTTATCAAAGCCGTGCGATGCGGTCAGGGACGAGAAAGATTCCATACATTATGTCTTTGATTTTAAAAAAGGCGAGGAGGTCGCACTGCCAGACCGGACGATCAGAGCGCCGTGCGACAACCGGCTCATAGCAACGTATGATCCAAAAAACATAGCCATCCACGTCGATCCGGCATTCGAGGATTTTTCTGATGCGCATATCAGGGAGATGGATGGCGTACTGGTTGCAGGGCTTCACATGCTACAGGACAGATACCCGGACGGATCGACATACCTCGATCGGATGCGCCGCATCACAGCGCAGCTACAGGGATGGAGATCATCAAACCCGAATCTTTTGATGCATTTCGAATCAGGAGATTTTCTGGATGGCAAGATCCAGGATTATGTGATCGCAAGCATCTCCGATATCGTGGACAGCATCGGAATGAACGAACAAGAGTTTCTCGGGGATGATGCCGACGTTTCAGGCAAGGATATCATCGAAAAATCGATAGAGGCGATCGATGAATTCGGGATGTCGAGATTGTGTGTCCATGCCCGGGATTTTATAGTGAGTTCCTTTGATCCTGCCTATATCGATCCGGCATCCGAGATCGATGCGCTTACAGCGGGCGCAGCCGCGTCTGCCGTACGTGCAGAGAGAGGGTATGTGGACAAGAACATGCTCCCTGGTGCGGTTGTGGGAATGGTACCAAACGATGCAGGAGTCCATGAGTGCTCGGCGGTTCAGGAGTGTTTCGATGGAAAGAAGATTGGAAATAGTGTGCATCTGACATTGGGTGGCTACTCTGTCTGCATCGTGCCGTCACTATGGTGCGAGCACCCTGTAACCACGGTTGGTCTGGGCGATACCATGACCGCGGCCGTCTTCCTACGGGAACTTGAACTTACGCACCGCAACCGGGGTTGATGGATCTTCGAATTCGGAATATGGCTTTCAGAATCCATCGGTTCCACTGAACGTTCCCTGCATTCAGCCCATCCCGTCCAGCTTCCCCATGATCCTCGAATGCGTCTGGCGCCACTCGTTAAACCCGCACCCGGATATTCGGGGCATTTCCGCTCTTAATTCCAGCGCCAGATCATAGAGTTCCCGGGGCATCCACGGCGCCTTGAAATCGAACTGGTCAAAGTCGCCCCACCCCTCAAGAGTCGTGAGGCGGACGAGACCGTGCTGGACTGCATGGTCGTGGAGTCGTGCGCGGGGATGCGAAGTGAAAAACGACAGCTAGATATCGATAGGATCAAGCGAGCGAAGGCATGGAAACAGGAAGACCTAATTAACGTATTGAACCCTGGCTGGTCGAATTATCATCGATCGGCGGTACCCAAAGAGACATTCAGCAAATTATATCCTATTGTCTGGGGTATGCTCTGGAGATGGGGTAAGAGAAGGCATCCGGATAAAAAAATCCAGAACGTGGGTTGCTAATAGATATTGGCATTCCGCGGGAACTCGGAACTGGTGTTTTCTACCGGCGAGTGTAGATTAAAACTATTCTCGGACACAAAGATTGTCAGGTGTGCTGGCCTGAAGTTGGATAAGAATCCCAATACTTCCCAAGACTACTTTAACTTACGGAGATGCTGCCCGATACTAAAAAGGGTTATGAGATGCGCAAGCGTGTATGAGGTGAAAGTCTTACATACCGTTCTGAGATGAGGGGGGAGGCGGGTAACCGTCCCCTTCTTAATCGGCGGTTAAATTATAGGTTTGGTTACAGTACACCACGTCCCGAGTGGTTCCTATATAGTGAAGTCCTCGGATGGTAGTTTTAGGTACCTGAGTAGTTACATCATCTGGTTAATCACCTTAGAGGTGCGATTGACCTCCACCATCGTGCCCACGCCCGGGATTCCCATCGTACAGATGAGGGAATTTTGTGGTAGTCAAATCGATCCCACACAGGTAATAAGAACCGCCAGTACCACCGGTTAACAGATGCGCGTAAGATATTTAGCCGAGATCAGGAAACCAGCAAAGCACATCACCGCTCCAACCGCGAGCACCGCGACAAACCCATGATACTGCGAAACCGCGCCTCCGATAAGTGAACCTGCCACGGTTGCGAGACTGATGACCGTTGTGATCAGACCCGCTGATGCCGCTTTATCCTCGTTTCGGCACAGCAGGAGTTCGGTCGATCCCACATATAGAAACGACCATGAAAGAGCAACCAGCACCATCCCAGGCAGGACATAATAAAATATGGTCGGTGGGATAAAACTTAAGAAAGCGATTGAGGATACCAGATACCCGTACTTCACGATCGATACCATATCCCTACCATCGAGCCGCCGCATCATGAAAAACTGCATCATCGGGTTTATTGCGTAGATGGCTGCGATCCAGAACTTATCCGCTCCGAGACTTGCCATGTATAGCGGGAAGATCGTCCATACGGCGGTGGCTCCGGCGTGTCTCAGCAGGAACGGCACGTATACCGCCCAGTTCGCTCTCACCGTGTCGAGCGATAGGTAACTGACATTCAGCCGCTTGATCTTGACTTCCGGCAGAGTCAGCGCGATTACAAAGGAGAGTACCACGAGCACGGAACTGGCAGCGAATATCAGGTCGTAATCTCCGATGCATGCCGCTCCAATAAATCCCGCAGCCCAGCCGAGAGCGCAGAACGAGATGAACTTGCTGATGCTCCGTTTCATCCCGTAGACATGCATGATCAGAGCCGCAGGGTACATGCCGATAGCGATCCCGAGAAACCCCCGCGCCAGTCCGAGCGTGAGTGGATCGTCTGCAAAGACCTGCAAAAAATATGCGGCTGCTGAACAGGCAAGACCAGCCAACAACAGTCTTTTGATGCTCCATGCATCAGCCGCCTTGCTGAACACATACGACGATACACCGAGGCATAGACCGTATACGCTCAGGATGATCCCTATCTGCATGTAACTGGCTCCGAGGTCCTCTGCAAGAAGCGGGATGAAGACCATCGAGAGCATGATCGATGCGTTTGTGAAGAACTGGATTGCGTCAAGTTTCATGGTCGGTTTAGATTTTATTGGGCGGCGATACGCATAAGTCCATATATCCATGGAGTGCCGCCCTGTCAAAGTATTTGGATCAAGAGGTTGTGGATGGCGCAGGTGGTTGAATGCCTCAAATATTCATGAGCATCCCAGATTGGAACACGGAACCGAACATAAAAAAACAGTGAAGGGCGCGCCCTTCATCCGCCATCGCCTGTACTGCCGCCTACTCTTTGCGCCGCATCATCGCGTAAGCGACTGCAAGCAGCCCTGCGATCACAAAGACCACGGTGAATCCCGGCGCATTCTTCTTCGCAGCCGTTGTCGCCGTGCCTTCAGCCGCCGGTGCAGCCACCTTTGCCGCCGCGGATTCCGTCTTCGTCGGCGCCGGAATCACACGCTCGCCCAGCGGCGCAGCTGTCGGCTGCCAGTGGCGTTGATGCTTTCGTTGCGGTCACAGTCGCGGCCGGATGGAGTCTGTGCCGCGGCTGGACTGCCTGCAAGCATAT
>JAYEGI010000001.1:0-6585 GCA_034659035.1 Methanobacteriota archaeon | reverse complement strand
GTTGACCACAGCGATCAACGGTCCTCCCAACATCGACTCAAAGTCTATACTTGATAGTTCTTGTCCTGGATTTACCATGAGTATACCTCCTTATTCGAATCCACATAGAGCCCACTTTTATAGAGCCTACCCATAGGTTGTTCTTCATTATACTTAAATCTATCTCGAGGGGTTGTCTGAGGGACTAGCTCCGCAGAGATCCGTCGCAGATATTTAAAAAGCATCCCAGTCATGGTCGCTGCAGACTTCAAGTCCCGCCCGCGGCTCCCACACCCCACCAAAAAGATTCACACACTCACCCGCCCCCGAAACATCGAATACGTATGGAACCCATAGTAATCCGGAAGATCCAGAATAAACTCCGGCGACTCAGCCAAACACAGCTGCCGATACTCCGCCCAGTCCCCTTCTGACAACTCAGCCTCCACGTCCACCCACCGCATCTCAATAAGCGCGGCAAGAGCGCTCCGGATATCATCAGATAGCGTGGCAGAGACATCGCCTGCAAATGTCCGGACCGTAACCTCCTCCATGCCTGCACGGCGAAACCACCCCATCATACGCGAGAAATGGAGCTCAGGCGCCGTCCCCCCAACAAAAGGAGCGATCCCTGAGGATGTCGCATTCAGATGTGCCTCAAGCACAGGGTAGCCTGGGAGCAGTTGTTGAGACGACCATGCGAGGATGATCACATTTCCGCCGGGCTTCACAACCCGTGCAAGCTCCTTCAGCACGGGCAGAGGCTCTCCGGGTGCATATCCTGCGCAGTTTGCACTCCACACCCAGTCGAAAGTATCGTCGTCGAACGGGAGGTTGTTAATATCCCCTTCCTGAAAGGAGACTTGCTCAGAGATGTCTGCCTTCTCTGCGATGCTTCTCGCGTGAGCCAGAAACTCAGGAGACTGATCAACGCCTGTGACGTGCCCTGCCGCCCCCACTGCCTCTGCAAGCATGATGGCTTGCAAGCCGATCCCGCATCCCACGTCAAGCCCCCGGCTTCCCGGCGGGGGATTGAGCGCATGGATCGCACGGCGTATGACAGGTTCTTGCAGGGGATTTGTCACCATCAGGCTCTGCAGGTAGCTGTCGGTGTCGTGTACACTGCTTCCGGTGCTGTTCTTCTCGTTTCTCATTGTCCCGCTCCTTTTTAGTCTCATCCGTGTCATCATAGGATGGATTGCGAGACACCAGCGAAGCCAGTGGATCGTGTCTGGTTTAGATATATGTTTTGTCAAATAATAAAATAAATATCATTGTTTATCTTTATGATATAAATCTAAAAAAATTATTTTCTCTTCATTCTCCAGATATAAATAAGACAACCTAAAAGGAGGAATATAAACTTCTCTGGTACCTTTTCTGCTGTATTTCATGGGTTTGCCAATTTCTGGCGAGTCTATGATTTTAAGAATCTTCTTTTTAACCTTTAGTTTTAATAGCTGATCCTTAATCTTCCGGACCTTCTTTTCAAATGACGGGTCATAACCAACAGTCACCATTTTTCAAGTTCATCAGTAAACTCTCTGGCGTTCATCTCTTTATAGAGTCCTTTTCCGCATCTCTTTAGAGCTTCTTCGGTTCTTCTGGCAAAAGCAAGATCCTCTTCGAAATTTTTGTCCAAATCGCTCGCTTTTTTCAAGATTAACTGCTCTCTGTTCTTGATTATGATAAGTTTTTCCCCAACACTAAAATCGCCTCTCATTGTAGATGGAATTACTATCTGCCCTTTTGAACTGAGTTTTGTTATTGCAATATCAATCATACACGGCACCATGTAAGATCGGTCTTACAAGATATATAAATCTTTTGAGAGGGTTTTCCCACACCCCGCGTCAAGTCTCATTCCCAGGAAAAATCAGAGAGCTACAGCTTGTAAGTATGGGAGTTCATGTCAGATAACCTTTATACCTACTGGTCTTACTTTATCTCTTGATGCAGACGTATGTTGCCTGAAATCCGTCGCCGTACTCGGCGCTCTCGATCTCAAATCCCGCACGCTCAAGCAATCCCTCCATCACAATCGTATGTGCTGTATTCTTCACGGATGTGGATCTCTGCTTCTGCTGCAAGTTCAGGTCCCGACTGCTCACCGATTGATCTGATCCATGTGTTGATCCGGTCTTCCAGGTCGGTTGCTTCCGATTGAAATACAATATCAAACAGAAAGAACCGCCCTCATGCCTTTAACATCTTGGCTGCCCTCGTGAGAGCGACCAATTTCCAGAAATCCGGCAGATGATGCAATGCCACTATCGACACCATCGCGTCCGCGGGCTCTGCCTCGTGCTCATACGCCAAGAAGCCGCCGTGACAGTACAGAGCGTTTGAAATCCCCATCTCTTCGCCCTTTTCACGGCATCGCTACAGCATGGCAGAAAGTATGTCCACCGCGTAGACTTTTCGGCAGTGTTTTGCAGCATGGAGCACGAATGCACCGGTTCCTGCACCCACGTCGATGACTGTGCTGTTTGAGTTCAGTTCGAGAAGTCTTACGATCGTGTCGCTATCCTTCTCGTAGTCGCGAAAGCTCTGGTGCATGTCATCGTACCGCTGCACCTGCTCTGCGCTTGCGTAGTCCACACCGGTCTGTTCCATCTCGAAATCTTCAACATATTCCTATGGCTGCCCGGCATCAGCGAGTTTGTATAACTGAGTCTACTTTTCTATACTATGGCCTAAAAAGAGGATCGTCCCTGATGGCTTCTATACATTCGTCCAGAGACATGTCCGGATAAACCTCCAACCATTTTCCGGTATGTCTCATATATGACAGATTGAACCGGTCTCTTCCGACGTACTCCATCCGCGCAAACTTGGTTTCGAAGAATGGCTCTATAGCATTCGGTCCTGGACAACGATACTTTGCATAAAAATGGAGATGGCTGCTATACCATTTCGTAAAGATATCCACGATGTAATTAAAGCACTCTTCCTGTGGATCGGGGTCAATGAATCTGGGTTTCAAAACAGATTCGACAAATTCATCGCATGCCCGTTTCACCTCAATTTTCACTAACTCAGGAACTCTGGGATTGGGTGCCCTGGACGAGCTGTGTAACCAACGCTTTTCATTTTTAGCCATATAATTACCTCACCTGGTGATCTCAACTGCCCGTTACTCCGGACATGCACATATTCTGATCAGACACCATTTATAAGTTTTCACCAAAAGCACCTGCATCATTCCCTCTCGACACTCCCTGAAAACAGCACTACCCAACACATCATTCCCGCCAAAAATCCGCCAGCCACCCGGGGCAGGACGCATATCACTCTGGGCAGCCAGCGGTAATCGATTCGGTTGGCAGCTAATCAGCTACCGCCTCCGCAAGCCCGGGCACCTCTTTAGCACTACACTTAACGATGATGCTCGATCCCTCTAAATCATCACCGATGGGCTCGTACCGCCCGCCCAGATGCTCGGCAAGGAACGCAATCGGTTACGGCGTAAAACGAGAGTCTATTCTCAGGTCTGGCAAAGCCGTGCCCTTCATCTGGGTATAGCAGATACGTCACCGGGATGTTTGCATCCTGCATCGCCTGAGCGATCCGGTCAGACTCTGCCTGCTTGACACGCGGGTCATTTGCGCCCTGACTGATCAGGAGCGGCTTCTCGATCCGGCCGATATATGAAAGCGGCGAACGCTTCGTAAGAAACGCTCTACCCTCTGCTGTTCGATGATCTCCCACACGCGTTGCAAGTAACTCGATCTGTGGCTGATACTATTTTAGCCACAGATTAACACCGATTTCACTGATTACACCCATATAATCATATCTGTATTTGCCGGGTTGGCGTCATGTCTTCAACCGACCAGAACAAAGAACAAATTAAAAAGTCTCCTCTTTTGGATGTTTTAACTTTTGTTTCATCAGGACTTGATATGTCCAATACTGCTTGCAAGGTATTAGTACTTAAATATTTTTTATATATCGAAGTATCAGGTTATACACTGCAGAACTTCACGACAGAATTACAAATGCGGCAAAGGTTGGCTGCTGGCTCAAGCACTTGCCTCACAAAAGCACCTGCATCATCCCCTCCCGGTACTCCCGAAAAGCATCCCTCCCTGCACCGGTCAGCCGGAGCATCGTATGCGGCTTTCTGTCCACAAACTCCTTCATGACCTCGATGTACCCGGCAGCCTCAAGCTTGCTCGTATGCGATGAGAGATTGCCAGCCGTAAGCCCGGTCTGGCGCATCAGGAAGAGAAAGTCTGCGCTTTCGACGACGTAGAGGTATGCCATTATCATGAGCCTTGCCGGCTCGTGGATCAAGCGGTCGATTCCAGCGATGGGCTGGAGATCTTCGCTGCCGGTTTCATTCGCTGCCATCACGCACCCCCGTTTCCGGCAGCGGATATTTGCGCAGGAAGCGAATGAAGATGACCAGACCGCCAAGGACTAAAAATCCCCCTACAATAATAAGATACAGTATCAATCCGGTACACCCGGATCCAAATTCTATTAAAGAGAAGAATATCCCCAGAATCACGGATAGGATCGCATATCCGTAATAACGGACACTTCCTGATTTGGATGCTGCGTGGGTGAAGGGTCCGACCAGAATCATCCCGAAGAACAACGGCGCCCAGTTCACCCAACTATAATAGTTCGTTACATCGCCAGAGATATAGATCAGGGTGAAAATGATCACGATAACTGCAAGTTCGAAGAGAAAGACGCCTGTCAGGGCATTCTTTGGATTTTTCTCACGAAATTTAACGACCCCGATCCGCGGATAGGTGTAGCGTCTTCGGACGAACTCCACAATCTTTCCGGAGAATACTATCAATAATATGTAGAATGCAAAGATGGGGGAATAGAAGAATCCTCCGAAAGTCATGAGGATCACTCCCATCATGACTTCCATCAAGCCGTCCTGCTGGGAATCACGATATGCCTTCTTCTCGAGTTCTTTCAGATCGGTTTCTTGTGTCATGATGTACCTCCGTACATTAACACTAAGAAGTTTGTAGTACATAAGACTTTGTGTCGCAAAGTTGTTTGCAATAAGCAACGCATAAAATCAAAAATGGGGTAGCCACCTCTGGTTAACAACCGCCCGGCAAGCGCTTCCGCATCACCCGTCCGGGCACACCGCCGGAAGACGACAAAGAACTACGGACGCGCCCCACAATCACCCTGCGAACCGCCCTGTTGCACAGAAACCTGATGGCAGGAATGACCATTCGCCCAACCGTTACCCCAAGCGAACCCCTGACGCGGTATGCGAATGTCGACTCATGAAAGACCGGATGTAGCTGGATCGAGATAGCGGGATAACGAGTCAGTGGGATAAGAGCTGCGTACAGGAACCCCGATAACATCCCGGTATCAGCAGGATCATCGAGTCCGAATGTTGCGCGGCATGAAAGTTCCCTGAAATCGATTCTCTGCACCACCCTCCGCGCCAGCGCGATCACAGGACTGTGTAGCGTGCGAAACAGTTCAAAGATGCGTCCGACATCCACTTTCGCATCTTCCTTCTCCTCTCTCCGGTCTTCTTGTCCTGTGGCTGCGAAACCATCAATGACCCGGGATAGAAACAACCATCGCACCTTGATTCTCTGCACGGGATCGCTGTTAGGGTCTCGCTTCAGTTCAAACCGGAAAACGAACGGAATCCATAACAGAAGCATCAGTGCAAGCGCAAGCGTTGATATGGCAAGCAATAAAAAAATAAGAAGGGATGGATGCAAGATATCACCCATCTCAATCCTCGTCTGCGGATTTTTCCGGCTCTTTCTCCTTATTTCCTCTCAGGGATTTTAGCTTATCTACGACTTCGGGCACAGCTTCCACGATCTTTCCAAGGTCTATGCCCTTCCCTGCCGCTGGGAGCAGTTTAACTTCGTCTTCTGATACCACGAGGAATGCGACCGGCTCGATCTTTGCGCCACCGCCACCGCCGCCACCGAAACCACCTTCCTCACCGCGTTTGCCCTCACCGCCAGCACTGCCAAATCCGAATGACACCTTGCTGATCGGTACCACGGTTTTGCCTGCCACCGTGATTGGATCACCGACGATAGTCTTAGTGCTAACCAGTTTTTCAAGCTGCTCTACGACTTCCTGCATCAATTCTTCGACACCCATTTTTACGTACCTCTGTTAATCATATTACAAGCAGACCGCATAACACTTTTGGTTGTGTGAATTGTCGGCTTCTGCTCGATGGTATTTCCGCTCATGCCGTCCACCTCTCCTGGGAGCATCCGATCGATCCATGCTCGATAGTGACCCTGTACTCAGGGACCGTGATCGGCACCTGCGCGGTATGCCTGAACTGGTCTTTCTCCTGTCGCGGTTCGCTGTGGTTGTAGTTATGGTTGGGGTTGTTCATGTTTCTCACCTCATTTTGTTCAGACGGGACTATTGATTGACCTGTCCGATAATATATACGTAACTAATGGTACTTAAATCATTCGATAAATCGAAATACTGTGTGATGCAAGAAGAAGACATACGACTGACGACTACCACGAATTTGCCTGGTTCTGATGTTTTCTGTGGTTCCCGACAAAAGAGCCTTATCAGATGTAGAAAATATGGGTCTTTGGTATCGCGTTGCAGGACCAAAAC